>JAZOWA010000069.1:0-11078 GCA_045659025.1 Clostridia bacterium | reverse complement strand
TTGAAATGACTAAGCAAGAATATAGTGATTACGTTAAGAAAAAGAGTCCGAATTCTTCAATTGCAAAAGATACAATTATGGCATTTGTAATCGGCGGGTTAATATGTTTAATTGGTCAGCTGATAAATAATTTGTTTTTGTTTAAGGGGATGTCAAAAGAAGCTTCTGCTACACTCACTTCAATAACTCTTATTTTTATAGGTGCTTTGCTGACGGGGTTGAATATTTATGATGATATTGCAAAGTTTGCAGGCGGTGGAACGATAGTACCAATCACGGGATTTGCCAACTCAATCGTATCATCAGCCATGGAGTTTAAGAGCGAAGGGTTCATAATGGGCCTTGGAGCTAAAATATTTACAATTGCAGGCCCAGTAATTGTGTTCGGAATAATTGCTTCTGTGTTGTGTGGTTTTATATATTATATTTTTTAACTAAGGTGATTAAATGACAAAACGTGTAGGAAAGCAGACGATAAAGTTCAATAATCCTGTTTCAATAGTGAGTTCTTATTCATCTGTAGGTGTAAAAGAAGGCGAAGGTCCGTTGGCAAGATACTTTGACAAGATATTTGATGACGATATGATGGGGGAAGAAACCTGGGAAAAGGCGGAGTCCAGATTAGTGCATGATACAGTTCAAGGCGCACTTTATAATGCAGACAAATCACCCATGGATATTGATTATATATTTTCAGGAGATTTGCTTAATCAATGTGCAGGAAGTGCGTTTGGAATAAAAGAATTCGAGATACCCTATTTTGGCGTTTTTGGTGCATGCTCGACGATGGGAGAGGGGATATCCCTTGCATCTGCGATGATAGATGGCGGATTTGCAAATTGTTGTGTGGCGGCTACCGAGAGCCATTTTTGCTCTGCAGAACGTCAATTTCGCTTTCCGCTTGAGTATGGTGGCGTAAGACCTCCTACGTCACAGTGGACAGTGACTGGAAGTGGGGCGGTGGTGCTGTCAGCAGAAGGGGAGAATGTGCCCAAAATCACCCATATTACAACAGGTAAAATAGTTGATATGGGTATAACTGATGCAAACAATATGGGCGCCGCCATGGCGCCGTCTGCAGCGGATACTATCTTTCAACATCTTATGGATACAAGCAGAACTCCTTCTTATTATGACAGAATAATCACCGGTGATCTTGGTGCAGTTGGCGGAAGCATCCTCATTGATTTACTACGAAAAAAGGATATTGATATTACAGCCAATTACTATGATTGTGGCATGATGATTTATGATGATATCAAGCAAAACACAAATGCCGGTGGCAGCGGATGTGGGTGTAGCGGATCAGTTTTTTGCGGTTATTACTATAAGCAACTCGTATCTAAAGAAATTAACAGGATTTTATTTATTCCCACAGGAGCACTTATGAGCACAACGACTGCTCAGCAAGGTGAACCTATAATGGGTATATCTCATTGTGTAGCTATAGAAAATGTGTAGGTGAAGAAATGGACTGGTCTTTATTGTTAAATTCTTTTTGGGTGGGCGGTTTAATCTGTGCGATTGCGCAGATATTGATTGATAAAACTAAACTTACGCCTGCCAGAATAATGGTTTTGTACGTTGTGTCGGGTGTAATACTATCTTTTGTTGGTATATACAAGCCAGTGGTCGATTTCGCAGGTGCAGGTGCCACCGTGCCAATAATCGGTTTTGGCAACGTACTTGCCAATGGAGTTAAAAAAGCAGTTGACGAGAATGGCATAATTGGAATATTCACAGGCGGTCTTACTGGTGCTTCGGGCGGTATTGCTGCGGCGATTTTCTTTGGTTATATTGCTGCACTTATATTTAATCCGAAGAGCAAAAAATAGCCGTACACTTTACTGTGTACGGCATATATCAGGAATTATCATCTTGAACAACAACTTTCGTAAGAGGGTTGTTGTTTGCTGCGTTTTTCATATCTTCATTCTTGATATGCGTATATAACTGAGTTGTAGAGAGATTTGCGTGTCCTAAAATTTCCTGCAAAGTTCGTATATCAACATCACCATCTCTGTACATTATTGTGGCGGCGGTGTGTCTTAACTTATGTGGTGTATATATGGAAGAGTCAACTCCCGCGGCATCAAAATATTTCTTACATATTCTCTCTACAGAGCGGGGAGTAATACGTGTCATTTTACTGCTTATAAAAAGAGCATTTCGTGCATCACCAAGCAGTTTGTCGTTTGGTCTTACCGCCAGATAACTCTCAACTGCTTCCATACACATGTCGTTAAGAAAAACGTGTCTTTCTTTGTTGCCTTTACCAATTACACGAAGAGACTTCTGTGAGTAGTTAATATCGCGTATGTTAATACCGGTTAATTCAGACACACGAAGTCCGCATGTTAAAAAAATCACAAACATTGCAAAATCGCGTTCTTTATATGGACCATCAATAGACTTCAAGAAGGCGACACTTTCATCAAGCGACAGATATTTAGGAAGCCTTTGTTTGATTTTGGGCCTTTCCAGGTGCTCGGCAGGGTTAGTATCAAGCAAATCCGTTTTAATGGTTAAATAGTTGAAAAAAGACTTTATACATGATACTTTACGTGCAATATAGTTATCATTATTTGAATGATTGTTATAAAGATAAGCAGTGAAATCGTACAGATCACTCAGAGTGATTTTTTTAAGTAAATTTGAATCAAAACTTTCATTTAAATCGTAAGTAGAAAAGTCAACACCATTAAATTTGCAGTAGATGAATTTAAGGAAATTTTTTAAGTCATAACAGTATTGGTTAACAGTATTGACAGATTTACCTTTAACAACCGTCATATAACTGAGGTAATCCGCCAGAACCTGAGGAATACCGTCATTTTTGATACCTAACATTTTATCACCCAAACAGCCTCTCCTACGTCGTGAAATTTATATTTCACGACGTAAACTTTTGGAATTGCGATTATAACAATTCGTAAGTTATGTCTGTCCCCTTTTAATATTGCATTGAGGAAATGATCTCGTCTGCAGTTTTCTTGTCCTTCAATTTGCAGATAAACGCGTGAGCAAAATTTGATGCTGCTCCTGCTCCTTTTGCGGTAATGATTTTTCCATCGACTGCAACTTTGGAATCAGTAACAATTGCACCATTGAGGTGTTTTTCAAATCCAGGAAAACAGGTTGCTTTCTTTCCCACAAGTAAATCCATCTCACCCAATACCATTGGTGCGGCACATATAGCGCCAATATACTTATCATTATCTCGTGCCCACTCTATCAGTGAAATTACATCTTCGCAAGATTGTAGATTAAGAGTGCCGGGCATACCTCCAGGCAGAACTACTGCATCAAGATTTGATCTATTAATATCTGTGATAACCATATCTGCGGTAATGGTGATTTTGTGAGACCCTGTTACATATTTCGAATCATTTATAGATACAGTAGATGTTTCTACGCCTGCTCTGCGTAATATATCTACAAAGGCAAGAGCTTCTATCTCTTCAAAACCATCTGCAAGAAATACATATACCATGTTTATTACCTTCCCTTGTTAAATTGCTCAAATATTCCACGCTCTTTAAGACTTGTGAAATACTTTTCATTACAAATCACGTGATCCAGAAGCTTAATACCCACGTTATCAAACATCTCGTATGCTTTTTGTGTAAGTGATACGTCGCTGATTGAAGGTTGCGGTTCACCACCGGGATGATTATGCGCGATAATTACTCCGGGTGCATTGAGCATCAAAGCGGTTTTGAGCATTTTTGTAGAGTCAAAAGCTGTCTTTGTTGGTGTACCCTTGCTGATGCAAGTCACTGCTTTTAATCTCATTGATGTATCAACCGAAAGCATTATGGATTCTTCGTTCACATGATCGGCAAAATAATTTACGCAGAATGTTCCGTAACCATAAGAATTCCTGAAGATTACTTTTCTATCATACAACTTGGTGTTCTTATATTCGTTTACTGCGCGTATAAGAGAAAGCAGAGAAGCCGTGTTGTTCCCTACTCCACTCACTTCCATCAAATCTTTTGGGTCTGCATTCAGTATATTTTCCAAATTGCCAAATTTATCCAAAAGAGTGTGAGCAAGAGGATTGGTATCTGCTCTTGCTATGGAGAAAAATAAAATCAACTCCAACACCTCGTGCTCGGCAAAAGAGTCAAGACCGTGTTCGATAAACTTATTTATAACTCTTTGTCTGTGACCTGTATGAACCGATTTCTTGGCAGGTGTCTTGTTTTTGCTTTCCATTTCAATCACAACGGAGAATCCGTTATCTCCTCTCTGCGTTAATTAAATGCCGTTATGAGCGTTTTCTACGATTTCGTCAATCTTAGTTTCATCAATTGTATTTGATATGTCGGTCGATTTGCTGATGTACAAGAGGAATTCTATATTTCCCTCAGGACCTTTGATAGGTGAATAATCAATATCAAGGGGTGTCAAACCGTTCTCTTTGACATACTCAATACAATTTGCAATTACTTTTGCATGTATCTTTTTATCACGTACAACGCCCTTTTTGCCTACCTCTTCTCGGCCTGCTTCAAACTGTGGCTTCACTAATGCCACGCATCTTCCACCGTATTTTAACAGTGCGGAAACAACCGGAAGAACAAGTTTCAATGATATAAACGATACATCAATTGATATAAAATCAAGATCATCGTCTATGGAATCTTTTTCGATATATCGGATATTGGTTCTTTCAATATTCACTACACGTTCATCACATCTGAGCTTCCAGGCAAGCTGACCGTATCCCACATCAACTGCATATACTTTTGTAGCTCCGTTCTGAAGCATACAATCAGTAAAACCGCCGGTAGATGCACCAATATCCATACAAATATTATCAGCAAGTGAAATATCAAAGGATTTAATTGCCTTATCAAGCTTCAAACCGCCTCGGCTTACAAAGGGAATTGGGGTACCCCTTACTTCGAGTTGCATTCCATCCTTAACTTTATCTCCTGCTTTGAAAGCCTTTTGTCCGTCTACATATACTGATCCCGCCATAATATAGGCTTTGGCTTTTTCGCGGCTTTCAACCAAACCACGATTAACCAATTCAACGTCAAGTCTATTCTGCAATGCCGTGACACTCCTTTGTAATTTTATCGGCAATTTTTTCGGCACTCATGCCATATTCATCATATAGTTTCTGTGGTGAGCCATGAGGTATGAAACAATCATAGCCAAAGTTGATTGATTTGAATGAAAAATCAAATGAACAACGTAACATCTCGCCCATACCGCCCGATTTCATATTATCTTCAACAGTTACAAGGAAGCGTGTGTTTTTAAGACTGTTCTCTATGCTTTTTCTGTCAAATGGTTTAACAGTGCGAATGTTGAAAATATCGGCATTTATACCTTTCTCGGCCAATATTTTGCCAACTTCCACACATGTATCCAGCATGTTGCCTGCGGTTACCAAGGTGATTTTATCGCCTTCTGCGATGTGCTCTACGTTGGCAAAGTTAAACTCGGCGCACTCTCTAAATGAGATACCACCCCTTGGATATCTGATGGCTACAGGACCATTACATTCATTTACTGCATATGCCATCATAGCTTCAAATTCAGCATGACAAGTGGGTGAAAGAACAGTCATGTTAGGTATATGCAATAAATATGAAAGGTCAAACACACCCTGATGTGTTTCTCCGTCCTCTCCCACGATGCCTGATCTATCAATAGCAAATACAACATGGAGGTTTTGCTGGCAAACATCGTGCAAAATCTGGTCGTATGCTCTTTGGAGAAAGGTGGAATATATACATACCACGGGTGTTATTCCGGAAATCGCAAGGCCAGCCGACATAGTAACCGCATGTTCCTCAGCAATCCCTACATCAAAAAATCTATTAGGAAATTTTTGCGAAAACTCGGTAAGCCCACATCCAGAAGGCATAGCGGCAGTTATTGCCACCACATCTTTATTGTTGGATGCGATATCACACAAAATATCGCCAAAAGCAGAAGAATAGCTGCAGGTATTGCCGGAAGTGTTTTCCACCATACGGCTCACCCCGTGGTATTTGCCAGGGTTGTTTTCTGCATCTGCAAATCCTAATCCTTTTTTTGTGAGTATATGTATAATGACGGGAGCATCAATGTTTTTGGCGCGTTCAAACGCTTCACAAAGAGCATCAATGTTATTGCCGTCAAGGATTCCGATATACTTAAATCCCAAGCACTCAAACAAAGTACCTGATGAGTAAGCATACTTGATACCCTTCTTTATCGCTTTTATCCCCTTCTCAACAGAAACTCCGACTTTGCCCAACTTTTTGAGTAACCCATGAACATTGTCTTTTGCTTTGCTATAACGGGGGTTGTTGCGAATTTTATCAAGATATTGAGAAAGACTTCCTACGTTCTTCTCAATGGACATTTCATTATCATTTAACACCACAATGAGCTTTGTGTTGTCAGACCCTGCATCATTGATACCTTCAAATGCCATGCCACCAGTAAGTGAACCATCTCCGATAACGGCAATTATATTGTGCTTTTCGCCTTTTAAGTCACGGGCTCTTGCCATGCCTAAAGCGGCAGAAATAGAAGTGCTGGCGTGACCGGTATTAAAAGAATCATAAGGGCTTTCGCTGGTCTTTGGAAATCCCGACATACCGCCAAAACTTCTCAAAGAGTCAAACCCTTCTTTTCTGCCGGTCAAAAGTTTGTGAACATAACTTTGATGACCAACGTCATAAATAACCTTATCGTTTGGCAAATCAAAGGATTTAAGCAAGGTGACTGTAAGTTCTACAATACCCAAATTGGAGGCCAGGTGTCCCCCGTTGCACAAAACTTTGTCAACCAAAAATTCTCTGGTTTCACTGCACAAAGCATTCAATTGATCGGTATTTAATTTTTTTAAATCACTTGGTGTGTTTATGGAATCAAGAATTTTCATATCTTTTCTCTTTCCTGCTTGACAAAAATTATCAAAGTACGTATAAAATGCCGATTAAAGCACCTAAAATTGCGCCTACACTCACCTGAAGTGGTGAATGGCCTACAAGTTCTTTGAGATATTTATCCCCAAAAACCGACTCTCCATCGTTGTGGAGTTGCATCATTTTATTTATTATAGTGGCGTGTTCTCCTGTTGCACGGCGTACACCGGCAGCATCATACATAACTACAGTGGAAAACACTAATGAAATCGCAAACTCAGGCGAATTATATCCGCACACGCGGAGCACCATTACAGAAAGAGCAACAACGCTTGCCGAGTGAGAACTGGGCATTCCGCCGGATCCAAAAATACGTTTAAAATCCAGCTTGTTGCTTGTCCAGTAAAATGTGATAATTTTGATAAACTGTGCGACAAACCACGCAATAAGTGATGCATTAACAATATGATTGCTAAAAATTGAAGAGAACGAAAATACAGGCACAATCACTATCCTCCGTCAGTATGTTAAAGTTTTATTCCTCAGATACAAAATCCTTTTCCATGACTTCGCCGTCTTCGCTTTCAGTGAGGATTTTAATCTTCTGCTCAGCGGTATTCAACAAATCAATGCAATCTTTTGAAAGTTTTACACCTTCCTCGAAAAGTGACAGACACTCGTCCAAGGGAGCTTCACCTTTATCAAGCAATGATATAATTTCTTCTAATCGTTTTACGTTATTTTCAAAGTTGTTGTTTTTATCAGCCATTACAATTCTCCTTATCTATAACACGGCATTTCACTCCGCCGTCCGTTAAAATCAATTTGAATTCATCGCCTACCAAGAGATCGCTGACAGACTTAATCGGGGATCTATCCTTCATAGCGATAGAATATCCTCTGTTTAGAACAGACATTGGATTCATCGCCTCAAGCCTTGAAGTAATACTTGCAAAGCGGTGTCTTTCCCGGGCAACGATTCTGTCATATCCGTGAATGCAATCGCGGGTAAGAGAATCTATCAAAAGTCTCTTATCATCTAACAAAGATCTGAAATCCTTAAATGACTTATTGGATACAATCTGCTCAAGTTTACTGCGTTTAATCTGACACAAGTGATTGAGAAGAGCAAGCAGTTTGCCTGATGTCATCTTAAGGGAAGACTTAAGCTCAATTTCGTTTGGAACCGCCATCTCAGCAGCAGCTGATGGTGTTGGCACCCTTAAATCCGCTACAAAATCCGCAATAGTAAAATCAGTTTCATGGCCCACAGCAGATATTATTGGGAGCTCAGAAGAATAAATAGCACGGGCAACGACCTCTTCGTTAAAAGCCCACAAATCTTCAATGGAACCGCCACCACGTCCGGCGATGATCACGTCTACATTCTTGTGCTTGTTAAAAAACGCTATTCCATCTGCTACCGTCTGTCCTGCGCCAATGCCCTGAACCTGGGCGGGATAGATATAAATATCCGCAAGAGAGTATCTACGAGATATTACGTTGATGATGTCCCGTACTGCCGCACCCGTAGGTGATGTAACTACACCAATGGCACGAGGATACTTGGGGATCGATTTCTTGTGTGAAGAATCAAACAATCCCTCTTGCTCAAGTTTTGCTTTGAGTTGTTCGTATTTGACATACAACTCCCCCACTCCGTCGGGAGTCATAGAGTCAATGTACAACTGATACTGTCCGTCTCTTTCATATACAGATACATTTCCAAAAGCAATTACGCACATGCCATTTTGCAAATCAAACTTGAGTGAAGATGCACTATGCTTGAACATAACCGCTTTAATGCAACTTCCCTCGTCCTTGAGGGTAAGATATATATGGCCAGAATAATGCTTTTTGTAATTGGAAATTTCGCCTTTTACATAGAGATTGGTGAGGTGAACGTTGTTTTCCACATAACGTTTCATATAATTGTTCAGCTGACTTACTGTAACAACTGCCATAATACCTTCTCCCTATCTGTTGCATTCAATTTTATCAAGTACGCCATTAATAAACGCAGGGGCATCATCATCACCATATTGTTTTGCAAGTTCGATAGCCTCGTTGATTGATACCTGATAAGGAATTTCTTCAAAGTATATCATCTCGGTAACCGCAAGACGAAGAACAGATAATGACACCTTGGGAAGACGTGAGATTGTCCAGTTTTTAAGTAAGGGTACAATTTTAGAATCAATATCTTCTAAATTTTCAAAACAAGTACCCACAACACCACGCACATATTCCTTCTCCGGCTCAGCGAGAGTGATGTCAAGATTCTCGATGAAAAAGTCTATTCTGTCTTTATAATCAAAACCGTGAAACGGAATCTCGAAAACCAACTTGAATGCCGTGTCACGCGCTTCTCTTCTGCTCATGTTTTGTCCTCCAAAATGTTAAATAAATAGTATGCTTATATTATAATATATATTTACAAAAAAAGAAACCCCGATTGATAAAAAAATTAATCGAGGCATAAAGTATTATATTACTTGTCCGCAGGGGCGCTACCCTCTTCGGCAGTAACTTTTTTCAAGACATCTTCTTCTTTTTCAACTGCGATACCAACAACTCGAACATTTACCTTCGTAACGTTGAGCCCAGACATAGATTCCACAGATTTTTTGACGTTTTCCTGGATGTTCCATGCAATCTCGGGAATACGCACACCGTACTTCATAACCACATTGAGATCCAAAATTACGTCATTATCATTCTCCATAGTAATTTTAACGCCTTTAGTGAGACTTTTCTTGCCAAGCTTCTCTACGAGATCTCCCGCAAAAGTGCCACCCATGCCGGACACACCTTCGATTTCAGAAACCGCGATTGTGGCAATAGTGGATATTACCTCGTCGGAAATTTTTATGTTACCTTTATCAATTGTCAAGATTTCATCCATAAAACAGAACCTCCTAACTTGAGTATATGATAAGTATAACATAAAACTTATTTAACTTCAACTATTTTAATATTATTATTTTTAATTTCTCCAAGAATTATATCTTTTATTTTTGCTGTCTCAGAAGCAGTCAATCCATCGCTTTTAACGGTGACGGTCACGCAACCATCGTTTATGAATACGATAGCGTTTTCAAAGCCCTTGGCTTTAATCAGATTTTCAATATTTCCTTCTGCTTCGATGTTTCTGCTAATATCTATCATTTGCTCTTCTGCCTTTGCCTTAGCTTCTTGACTAGAGGCGGAATTGTTTATAATGGATTTAAGAAGATCCACAGCCTTTGAACGCACGGTTTCTCGATTATTTTTGCAAGAGAGAAAATAATCTTCGCCTGTGTTGCTTACGAAAGTGGCTTCGCCTATTCTTTCTTCTTTGTCGCTATTTGCTACAACTACTGTAGGACTGTCAACCTGCTCTGTGTCTTCATATTTCCAGTTGAGATACCCGGCCACTCCCACCATTGCCACTAATGCACCTATAACGATTTGCTTTTTATGTAAAACTGTCATCATACATACCTCCCTAAATTATTTAGCTTTTTTTAATACCTGTATACGATAATACGGGACATCAAGTACCGCTGCGACCGCATTTGTAATCTCGTATTTCACATTCTTATCCCCACCCCCTTCTGCCACTACAAGTACACCTCTTACTCTAGGAGTCTTTTCTTCGATTATATACGGATTGCGGGTTGCACCACTGCCGTTAATCACTGTTTCCTTCTCTTCAGACATCTCGGTAGAGACATCTGTTTCACTAGCTTTGCCACGGGTAACTCTATTGATTTTACTGTTTTGTAAAGCCACTTTTTCCCCACTGTTTTCATATGTGATCATGACTTCTGTCTTCCCTGCTCCTGACACCTTTGACAACATTGAAGACAGCATATCAGCATCTTTACGATAATCAATTGTAACTTTCAAATTGTCTGATTTATCATCGTTATATCTCTCTGAACCGAGGAAATTTGTTGCTATTAAGATTATTATTCCCAACGTAAGCAGAATATACAGGTTTTGTTTTTTATTAAACAAAGGTAAGAAATTTTCAACAATCTTCATTTGCATCACCATCCGTTTCAAATACACATTCAAGACCAAAGCGATCTTTAATATATGTATTGATTTCTTCGCTTTGTGAATTGTAAATCTTAATGCGCTTTATCACGCCTTCTTCTAAAATTGTTTCTGCTCTGCAACGGATATTGAGTTTACGGTATATTTCATCTTCTG
>JAZOWA010000068.1:0-3195 GCA_045659025.1 Clostridia bacterium | reverse complement strand
CATAGCGATACCTTCTGGAATGTAACGGCCAACTTCATTAGCCATAACCTTTGAAGGAGAGGATATCTTGAAAAACTTCTTAATGGCATCAAGGGCCCCGCTGCATAATGAGACAATCGCCTGAATGAATGACTCTCCCATACTCTTTACACCACTGATTAAACCCGTGATGATAGCCTTTCCTGCCTCTAGCCATCCACCATTTGATATCTTATCTTTCAGCTTTGTGACAAGCTCAGCGGCAGCAGCCACCACATTACTAATACCGCTCTTTATTCCTGTGACAACCTTGTTTATGATCTCTTTTGCGGCGTTTGTAACCTCAATGGCCCTGTTTCTTAACTCATTTACAAACTTGACTATCACGCTTTTGCCCTCTTCAGGGATTTTGGCGGCGATGTCCGTGCCAAATTTCTGAGCCAATCTATTTATCAGCTCACCACCAACCTGAAAGAGCATTATAAAGTTTTCACTCATACCACCCGTGAAATGGGCTATAACTGACCGTCCGCTATTTATGAGCTCATCCCTGTGGGCGGCGATCTCTTCAGTGATGGGAGCTATCAAATCACCGATACTGCCACCCCCGGCGGCGTATTCTATGATTTTCTCTTTCATACCGTCAATGAAATGACCCTGAAAGATTTTTCCCATATTCAGCATTTTAGGGGCATTGATGATTAATGCCTCACCCATCTTTGTGACAAGTAAAGGCATCTTTTCAGCCATAACAGCATCGGCGTTTATCATCCCATCAATGAGCCCGTCCAGAAGGGTTTCACCGGCAGCCGTCAGCTTTTCCACATTATCAAGGAGTGATGTCAAGGTGGATAAGATGGCATCAGCGGCAGCGGGTAACAGCTCAGGGGCATTAGTGGCTATCGAGTCTGATAAAGTTGTTACAAACTCAACAGCCGTGCCAACGATGGTCTGACTGTTTTCTGCCACAAAATTGAGCCCGTCAGCAATCCCGGAAAAAGCACCACTTAAAGCAGGGCCCAGAGCCTCAGATATGAGAGTGGGCACCTGACTAAAGATGTTCCCGATCATAGGGAGAAGGTTGTTATTAAAGAAACTCTCAAAAGAAGTCTGAAGGACAGCGAGAGAGTCACCGATATCCTCTCCAAGAGCGAGGTTTGCCATCAGGTTCTCAGCTGCCGCTTTCATTGATGCAAGAGACCCTGTGAAGGTTCCCTCAGCCTCAGCAGCCGCCACGCCAGTTAGATGTAAATCTTCCTGAATAACGTGAATGGCATCGTAAACATCGCCGAGGTTGTCAATGTTGTACTTGACCCCCGTGAGCTTTTCGGCATCAGCAAGGAGCCTTTCCATCTCACCTTTAGTACCGCCGTATCCCAATTTCAGATTATCGAGAAGCTGATACTGACCACGTGCAAAGGACTGATAAGCCTGCTGTATTGACTCAATAGGTGTGCCCATCTTTGCGGCATTGTCTGCCATATCAAGTATGGCTGTGTTTGCCGCCTCTATAGCTTTGAGATTGTCACCGCCGTAGGCTTTCTTCAGAGCGGCACCGAATGACACCGCCTGCTCTGCATAGGTGTTTGATGATATCCCCGCCTTTACAGCCTCCTTTGAGTATTTCTTAGCAGCATCAGCGGCATCCTCATAAATGGTATCAAGGCCACCGAATGACTGCTGTAAATCCCCGCCTGCTTTAAGGGCCTCTGATATGATCTTGCCTATGCCCGCTGCAGCAACTGCAGCTTTCAGAGCGGTGGACAGAGACATTCCTAACACTTTACCTGCTGATGATCCTGCACTGGATGCTTCACCATTCAAAGTGTCAGATATTGAGCCGCTTATGCCCTTTGCTGATGGAATTATCTGGACGTATGCTTTTCCAAGTTCAATAGCCATTATCTTGTCAACCTTTTCCAATCACGCAAAAAGTCCTCACCTGATTTATACTGGCGAGGCTTTTTTGATATTGTCTTTTCTTCTTCTGTCAGTGCCTTAACGATGGATTTTGGATAGTTTCTCCCTGTCCGTGCATCCTTTGTCTGAGCATAGACAGAAAGAGCCGTGTTATCCGCTATCCTTGCCATTATCAACATAGAAGGGTCAACCTTCATTCCTGATAACCTCATCTTTATTCGGGAATTATCCCTCAAACCCGCTGCCAAGGTTCCTATATACTCAGGCGGGAATTTATACATATTGTGGATGTGATAAGTCTCTGCTAAATCGCATACTAAAGCATCCTCGTCAAATGCGATTAATCCAACGAGGGCTGAGATTTTTTTGCCTTTTGTCCTGCGATCTGGGTGATTTCCAGAAACTCCATTATCAGCTTTTCGCTGTCCACAGTACCGTCAGGATCAGCCACGTGATCCATCAGGGCGTTTTCCCCGGCATCCCCTAAAAGAAAAGGAATGGCAAAGGTCAAACCCATAGCGATTTCACTTTCATCACCGCTGTTCATTCTGGCGGCGGCCTTGACATACCGCCAGTCTTTTAGCCGCCGCTCATTAATGTTGATCTCAAATCCGCTCTTTGTCTTGATCTTCACGAATTATCCTCCATCAACCTGTCTGTCCAGTCTGCCCGCCGGGTGTCCTGTAGGTGTACTCATAGTGAGTATTTCCAAGAGAGTCAGCAGCACAGGCCAGGGTCACTTCATAACCAACTGCCTCAGAGTCAGTGTAGGCGATCTCGCCAACCTCAGAGATAGTAGCTGAGGGGATTACAATCCTGCGGACTGCATTATTCCTCATAACCATATCTATAACGATGATGCTGTCATCCTGAGAGTATCCCTTTACACCAACAGCGATGCCGTTGCCCTCTGTCAGCTCACCAGTTACATTGGCAGAGCCATAGATGAACTTCAGGACATCCTTGTTCAGAGCCTCGATCAGCTTAAAGGTGAAAGAGTCATCAGTGCTTGAGGATGTGGTCAGAACATTCTGACCTCCCCACGCCTTTATGTTTTCGCTCTCCATTTCCCCGGAGTTTGTCACTCCATCATCAGAGCAAAAACCGAGACAAACAAAAGCGGCATCAAGGTCTGATGTCGCATTAGTGGGGATCGTTGTTCCGAGCGGTGCCCGGTATACGGCTCCAGTGGTGTTCGGTTTCCCGGCTGTAACATTTGTGACCGTGTTACCCATTTTCATTACCTCCATAATAGTAAATGTCAAAAAGTGACTGATATCTGTATTTTTTCTCAGC
>JAZOWA010000067.1:0-15237 GCA_045659025.1 Clostridia bacterium | reverse complement strand
TATATCGCTGAAAAAAGCGTACTGAATTTTCAGTACGCTTTTTTCGAAAGGTGCTACCCAGATTTGAACTGGGGGTAAAGGAGTTGCAGTCCTCTGCCTTACCACTTGGCTATAGCACCATATTTAATTATATGTGGAATTTATGAATTATTCCACTATATTATTTAAGAGACGCCAAAACGTCTCTTAAACAACCTGAAGCGGAAGACGAGATTCGAACTCGCGACGTTCACCTTGGCAAGGTGACGCTCTACCACTGAGCCACTCCCGCAAATTGGTGCCTCCGGGCGGAATCGAACCACCGACACGAGGATTTTCAGTCCTCTGCTCTACCAACTGAGCTACAGAGGCAAATGACTTGCCATATAAAAATAATTCCCTTATAAAAAGGGAAACGACCCGGAACGGGCTCGAACCGTCGACCTCCAGCGTGACAGGCTGGCATTCTAACCAACTGAACTACCGGGCCATATTAACGCGGTATGGGAACAATAGGGATCGAACCTATGACCCTCTGCTTGTAAGGCAGATGCTCTCCCAGCTGAGCTATGCTCCCGGATTTCCGCGTCAACGCTATTCATTATACACAATATGGGGTACCTTGTCAAGACTTTTTTATAAAAATTTTCATTTTTTTTGAAACTATTTTTACTGTTAATTTTAACGATATTTATTTATGTTATATATGCAAATAATTATTACATATTTCTATTGACATGTTTGTATTTTTTTAGTATTCTATATGTAATATATTTGTTTTTTGTTAAAAACTCAAAGGAGCGAAATATATGATCAGCAAAGACGTTACCGTACAGAATCAGGTTGGTCTCCACGCAAGACCCGCAACTTTCTTTATACAGAAGGCGAACAATTACAAATCCAGCATCTGGGTATCCAAGGACGAACGCAAAGTCAATGCCAAGAGCCTTCTTGGTGTGCTTTCTCTCGGTATTGTGAAGGGTACTACAATCACAATCTCTGCAGAGGGTAAAGACGAAGAGGAAGCGGTTGATTCCTTAGTAGAGCTTATCTCCAGTAATTTCTCCGGTAACGAATAATTGTTGTCAAATGATAAAATTTAAGACATCCCGATTGGGATGTCTTTTTTATTTGATATTTTCCAATATACGCTTATATTCATCGTAGCCGTAGAGGTCGTTCAAAACATCAAGCATCATATTGACGGATATATGGGACGGGAGGTCAAGCTCTTTAAGAAGGGCATTACGTTTATCACGACTGCCCCCGTTACCGCTGAGGCCGTCTGCAAAGAGATCCGCCTTGGTGATAAGGCGGGTATCCATCTCCTCTTCCCGTTGGGTGTAGCCTGCATTTTTAAGTGCCTCGATGATATGCTCATCGTCTATGCCCTCAACACCTAAAAAGCCTTCCTTAGACGGAGTGGATTTCCGCTTCTCCTTGCCCTTAATATCCGGGATATAGGCATGGCGCACGTTCTTATTGCCCACGAGATTCTTCACATAGTTACGAATACGGAACCCTGCCCTATCGCTGTCGGTGAAGATGATTATACCCCTCGTCTCTGCATATCGGCGTATCATATCGATTTTTTTCTTATTATTATATATGCGGAAACCGTCGGTAGTAATCACGGTGGCGTCGGTGAGCTGTTTTATCTTGATTTCGTCATATACACCTTCCACCACAATGGCTTCCCTGATATTAAGCATAGTATCACCTTATTGTAAATTGATTTGTCCGTATAAATCCCGAAGTTTATCGCAGGAATCGGCAAAGAGATTAAGCTCGTTCTTGGTGAGGGTGAGGCGCACAACCTCCCTGATGCCGTTACGATTGACAACAGCAGGAACGCCTATGCACACATCCTTCTGCCCGTATTCGCCATTAAGGGATACAGACACGGTGAGAACACTATTCTCATTACCCAAGATGGCTTTGGTAATCCTGGTCATTGACATACCTATACCATAATAGGTGGCTTTCTTTGCCTCTATTATCTGCTGAGCAGAATCCCGCACCTGATGGGAGATTTTCTCCATCTCTACCTGACAGTACTTGCCCCCCGACTGTTCGCACACATCCAGAACGGGTTTGGTGGCGACCATTGCCTGTGACCAGGGGACAAACTCACTGTCACCGTGTTCACCAATTACATAGGCATGAACATTACGGGGGTCGATATCAAAATAGTCACCCAAAAGATACCTGAGTCTCGCGGTATCTAATGTGGTGCCCGTACCGATTACCCTTGAAGAGTCAAACCCTGAAATGTCCCTGACAAGACGTGTCATTATATCCACGGGATTGGTGGCTATCAGAAATATTCCCGAAAAGCCCGACTCCACTATGGGTGTGACAACGGATTTGAAAACCTCGGTATTGCGACGCAAAAGGTCCGTACGGGATTCCCCCGACTTCTGCGCCACACCTGCGCATATAACCGCCATATCTGCGTCTGCACAGTCACTATAATTCCCTGCATAAATCTTCATATTAGAGCCGGAGAAGGCAAGTCCGTGATTCAAATCCTTTGCCTCGCCTTCGGCTCTTTTTGCATCAATATCTATCAGCACCAGCTCATCGCATACGTTCTGGTTGAGCATTGAATATGCATAACTCATACCCACGAAGCCTGTGCCAATTACAGTAACTTTCCTTTTTTCTCCTGTCATATCCTCTTTCCTTTCAAAGGCGTTTTTGTTATTTTACCCAATCGGCTAACAAATACACCTTAAAAAGGAAAACGGACCGAATTTATATTCGGCCCGTTTGAAAATATGATTTATCAGTTCATGATAATTACTGTGGTTGCTTCAAACACGCCTGATGAACGTGAACCCATAGCTGTAACGGTCTGACCTACCTGAACGTCTTTGAGTTTCTTATCGGTTGAGGAGGAGATAGAGATAATCTTTGCTCCGCTCTTAACAAATACCTGCTCAACGTTCTCTGTGGAGGACACGGGATCAATGTATCTGATCTGGATGAGATCGTATGCTACGTTAACTGCAGTAACTTCACCCTTAACCTCTGTA
Source organism: Clostridia bacterium (assembly GCA_045659025.1). Lineage (GTDB taxonomy): Bacteria > Bacillota > Clostridia > UMGS1810 > UMGS1810 > SIG455. Next base: position 12,220 of record JAZOWA010000067.1, on the reverse strand, counting down.
ACGTCGTCAACGGGCTTGGTAGCAATCTTCACGATACTGTCGCTCTCCATTGTGATTGTGGCATTGGAGTTAAGACGGAGATCATAGATTGTACCTGCTTTACCGTCAAGGAGGATCTGCGCGTCACGTGCGATAGGATACTCTGCAACGGTGTTGCCGATTTTTATTTTCAATGTGGGAGTTGTAGAAATGTTCACGCCGAGGATGATACCTGTATCAGCTGTGCTGGTGCTGGTAGCCTCGATATTAGTGATGATATTGTACTCGAGTTTTACCTTTGCTTTATCGCCAACAAGGATGTCAGAAAGTTTCGCACTGCCACTGTTTCTTGCTACCTTGGCATTGGATGCTGCGAAATATGTTTCTTCATTCTCGCCTACCTTGATGGTGAACTTAACGCCCTCTTCAAGATCGATTGCTGCAATTGTACCATTGATTGTGCGGGTGCTGGACTCGCCGTCAATTACGGTAACCTTGTTCTTGGAGATGTTGAGTTTTACATAATCACCTGTGGTGAGTTTTGCAATTGTGGCGTCTTTGCCATTGTAGGTAACTACTACATCCTCGGAAACTTTGTATGTAACCTCTTCCTTCTCAAGCCCTGTCATCTCTTCAATCTTGAGGCTGATGTTACCTGCGTTTCTGATAACGGAAAGGAGCTTACCTGCCACCTTGCCATCGCTCTGTGCTGCCATAAAATCAATAGCAGAAAGCATATCGTCTTTAGTGGTTACAACTGCTTCCCAACCAACTGTGATCGCATCGGGAGAAATCTCCTCGCCATCACAACGAAGTGTAACAACTGCGGGAAGTACTGTGTATGCCTTGTCAATATCCTCGCCTGTCTTGAAGCGGATAGTTCTTGAGGACTTATCATAGGATGCTACGATACCTGTGAAGGTCACGTAGTTGGTAAGACCCTTAAGACGATAAAGCATAAGTGCCATCTGTGCTCTGTTTACGTCTTCTGTGGGAGCGAACTTATTATCGTCCATACCCTTCATAAGACCTGCTGTGCTTACGTACTCAACGTACTTTCTTGCAGATGAGGGAATCTGCATTGTGTCTGCATATTCCAATACTACTGCAACCTTCTCTTTAACTTCCTTCTCTGCGCCCATTGCTTTGGTAAGAAGAACAGCTACTTCGTAACGCTTCATACCCTCATTGGCACTTGAGAGATAGTCATCAAGTTCGTCTTCAGAAATTATACCTTTAACCAAAAGGAAGCAAACCTCATCAACACCGAAGCCGAGTTCGTATTCTTCAACAGCCTCGCCATAGAGATCTTTGCCTTTTTCAAGCAACAATTCATTTACTTCCTCGCCACTGCCGAGTATACGGGCAACGAGAACAAGTGACTCGAGTTTGCTAACTGTCTTTGCAGGCTGGAATGTGCCGTCTTCATAACCATTGATGATGCCATCATCTGCCATCTCACCAATCTCTTTGACACACCAGGAATATTCAGCTTCACTAACGTCGCTGAAATCCTTTGCCATTGCAGTGAAGGACGCACCTCCGATTACTGCTACCGCAAGTACCAATGCAAGTAAACCCTTAAATCTTTTCATTTCTTACTCCTCCTTGAATTATATTATCAATTTCCAGATAAGGAATTGCATTTAAGCTCAAATGAGCAATATTGCCTTTTTCAAATTCATAGTATCCGCTGCTGGCTATCATTGCGGCGTTATCGGTGCAAAATCCCAATGAAGGGAAGTATATCTCGTACCCCTCTCCCCTTGACTCTATCTCTCTGCGGAGTCGGGAGTTGGCTGCCACACCGCCTGCCAGAGCAATCTTATTGATACCATGCTCTTTCGCTGCTTCGAAAAGTCTGTCACAGAGGACTTCCACAACGCTTTTCTGAAAGCTTGCTGCAACATCTTTGATATCAAACTCCTCGCCTCGCTGACGAGCGTTATTCACGTAATTCAAAACGCCTGTCTTGATACCGCTGAAGCTGAAATCATAGTTGCCGTCACCGAAGGAGACCTTCTTGAACTTAACAAAGTCCTCATTGCCACCTACGGCGCATTTGTCTATCTCAGGGCCACCGGGATAGGGTAACCCCAAAATCCTTGCCACCTTATCAAACGCCTCACCCGCGGCATCATCACGGGTCCTGCCCAACACCTCAAACTCTGTATAGTCACAGACCTTGACTATGTGGCTATGGCCACCCGATGCAACAAGGCATATAAACGGGGGTTTGAGATCTTTGTGCTCAATGAAGTTGGCGCATATATGACCTCTTATATGATGAACGGGGACAAGGGGCTTGTCCAATGCAAAGGCAAGTGCCTTCGCTGCCGATACACCCACTAAAAGCGCGCCCACAAGACCGGGGGCATAAGTGACGCTTATGGCGTCTAAATCGTCAAAGGTGATACCCGCCTTGTCTACTGCCTCGGATATAACCGCATTGACGGCTTCAAGGTGCTTCCTTGATGCTATCTCGGGGACTACACCGCCGTATTTCTTATGTATCTCCACCTGAGTGGATATTATATTTGACATAACCTCCCGCCCGTCTTTCACAACGGCCGCGGCGGTCTCGTCGCAGGAACTCTCTATTCCCAGAATCAGTGACAAGTTATCACCACCTTAAAGTCATTATCAATGCATCCTCGCCGTTATCGGCGTAGTATCCCTTTCGCTCGCCTTCTATGACGAAGCCGGATTTCTCATAAAGGGAAACTGCGGATAAGTTACTCTTACGCACCTCCAGGGTGATAAGAATAAGATTATTATCTGTGCAATATCGGATAAGGCGATCCATTATCCTTATTCCCACACCTTGTCTGCGATAGTCGGGATGGGTGGCAATGTTTGTGACATTGGCCTCACCTGCTATGACGGTGATTGCACCATAGCCGATGGCGCGGTCTCCTTCTGCCTCCACCACGTAAAAGCTATTGGGGTTTGCCATATCCTCTTCAATGAGACGACGGCTCCAGGGATGAGCAAAGGACAGGGCATTGATATTATCTATATCCTCTATGTATTTAATGCAATCTGCACCTGTAATCATATTTCATCACCAGCTGATGCGAGCTTGTCATATACTGCACAAACCGCATCCTTAATCTGCAAAGCACAATTGCGGTACACATTTATATCTCCGCCGTAAGGGTCGGCAATATCTCCCTCTTCATCATAGGCGTACTCACAAAGGGTAAACACCTTATCCCTGTATTGAGGGAAGAGGTCGACCAATATATACTTGTGACCTGCCGTCAAAGTGAGCACCAGATCGGCATTTGCAATAATATCGCCATTTACCTGAGTGGAAACGTGATCTGAAATATCTATGCCCATCTCGCTCATAGCGGTGATGGCATTATCACTTGCGCTATGGGGATTATAAGCACTTGTGCCTGCGGAGGTGATGTGATATTCATCTCCTGCAAGGGATTTGAGCAATCCCTCTGCCATAGGGCTTCGGCAGCTATTGCCTGTGCACACAAATACAATATTCATTATCTGCAACCTATGCCTTTCACAAGTTATCTGCATATATTACTTTGTGGCCTGCGGATTTGAAAAGTCTGTTCTTAACGGCAAGACCTATACCGCCTTCATCTGCAAACTCGGCATACACAACCTTTGCACCCTTCTCGTCAAAAAGACGGAGATTATAGAAAAGGTTTGCCGCGTATTGCTCCATATTGTCACCCGCATCGATTGTGATCGCGCCCTCATAGGCACCACCCTTATAGGTGAGAACTCCGCAATCGGAAGTGGTGGCAATCTTATCCTCTATCACTCTGCGGACATTCTCCTTGCTGCCTGAAACCACAGTAACATCCGCCTTGGGTGAATAGTGGGTGTATTTGGTGCCGGGACTTTTGGGGGTATCCGTCTTGCCGAGGATGGCCTCGTTAATGATTATATCGGGAAGTATCTCTCTTAATTCTTCATAAGTGGTCTTTCCGGGACGAAGTATCTCGGGGACATCACCGCTTAAATCTACTACTGTGGACTCCACGCCTATATCACAGTTGCCACCGTCAATTATATAGTCTACCCTGCCATCCATATCGTCAACCACGTGGCGAAGCACCGTGGGGCTGGGACTGCCCGACAAGTTTGCCGAAGGAGCAGCAATATAACAACCGCTTTTGTATATCAGCTCGGCTGCAATGGGATTTGAGGGCATCCTTATTGCCACTGTGTCAAGACCTGCGGTGACAACACCGCCAAGGCAGGAGGCTTTCTTCATAATCAAAGTGAGAGAGCCGGGGAAGAACTTATCCATAAGCTTCTCCGCATTGTCACTCACCTCTCGGCAGAGCTTATACACATCTGACCTGTCGGCAATATGTACTATCAAGGGATTATCCGAAGGTCTGCCCTTGGCAACGTATATGGAGCGCACCGCATCATCATCCAATGCATTCGCGCCGAGGCCATACACCGTCTCCGTCGGGAAAACCACCGTGCCACCACGTCGGATACATTCTGCCGCTTCGTCAATATTATCTGCCGTAATGATCTTGGTCATATCAGTTACTCTCGCTTAATTTAAGTTTCTCGCTCTGGTCTGTGGTGATAAGAGCGTCTATTATCTCGGTCAAATCGCCGTTAAGCACAGCATCAAGTCTATGAAGGGTGAGGGATATTCTGTGGTCGGTCACCCTGCCCTGAGGATAGTTATATGTGCGGATTCTCTCGGAACGGTCGCCCGTGCCCACCTGACTTTTTCGTTCTGCAGAAATAGCATCATTATGCTCCTGCAACGCCTTGTCATATATTCTGGAACGGAGAATCTTCATTGCTTTGTCTTTATTCTTGTGCTGGCTCTTCTCATCCTGACAGGATACCACGATACCCGTAGGGATATGGGTGATACGCACTGCGGAGTCGGTGGTGTTTACACACTGACCGCCGGGACCGCCTGCACGGAAAACATCTATACGCAAATCGTTGGCATTGATCTCAACTTCTACATCCTCCACCTCGGGAAGCACCGCAACGGTGACTGTGGAGGTGTGGATTCTGCCACCTGACTCTGTGGCGGGAATGCGCTGTACTCTGTGCACTCCGCTTTCAAACTTGAGTTTGCTATATGCACCCGCTCCGTTGATGGAGAAGGAAATCTCTTTATATCCGCCAAGTTCCGTCTCGTTGGAAGAGAGGATCTCGACTCCCCAACGGTTCGCCTCGGCGTACATGGAATACATACGGAACAGCACTCCTGCAAAAAGGGCAGCCTCATCACCACCTGCACCACCGCGGATTTCCACGATGACATTCTTGCTGTCGTTAGGGTCTTTGGGAAGGAGAAGTATCTTGAGCTCCTCCTCTACCTTCGCAATGCTTTCTCTGCACTCTTCAAGGTCTGCCTCGATAAGCTCGCGGAAGTCTTTATCCACTGTGCCGGAGAGCAGTTCGTTTGCTTCGGCAATATCGCTTTTAAGTTTATTATATTCTCTGTATTTTGCGACAATGGGAGAAATATCGGAATGCTCCTTGCAGAGCTTACGCCACAACTCCTGATCGGCTATAACCGCCGAGTCGGATATCTTACTCTCCAGGTCTGCAAATCTCTCTTCCAGAAAAGACAATTTATCGAACATCTGTCCACCTCAAAACATTGAAAACAACCGTGATGCCAAGGGGTCTGCCGCAAAAAGACGATTGCTTTTTTAAGCACAAAAACCCTTTTATTTATTATAACATATAGTTACAAAAAAATAAAGGGTTTTTTTATGATTTTTTATAAAAAAAAGTGCGTATTTTTTGTGATTTTTCACAGTAAAAATTGGGGGTTATCTGCACTTTGAAAGACCTTTTTCCGTAAGGAGAAAATCCACGGGAATATCCAAGGGATCGGTGTCAATTTTATCGCATATAAACGCCTCAAAACAGTAGCCGATTTTAAGGGCGTTTGTGCGGGGCAAGAAACGGTCATAACAGCCCTTGCCGTAGCCCACCCTGCCACCTGATCTGTCAAAGGCAATACCAGGGATAATAACCACATCTATATCCTCAACGGATGCAACCTCCCGTTCTGCCGGCTCGGGGATTGAAAAGTTCCCCCTGACAAAAGAAGTTTCCGGAGTGGCATACACGGGAGTAATATCCCCCTCCGCCGAGGTAACAGGCAAAGCAATGCGTTTACCATCGGAAATTGCCTGATTCATAATTGCAGAGGTGTCTGCCTCACTGCCGATTGGCATATAAATCATAATCGTATCTGCACTCTTGTATATATCCGCAGTGGTAAAGCGCTCCGCCGCCAAAGCGCTGAGAGTGGATATTTCCTCTCTGTCCATACCGCTTCTTAGATGTTTATACATTATGCGGATCTCTGCTTTTGTCATGCCGTCACCTCCTACAACTCGTTGCCCGACAGGGCTATTTTATCACAAAAAGAAGCCATTGGCAACCACCTCTCTCAAAACTACTATTCACCCCATATTCTCATCGTCATTTCGCACATATAGAGTAGTCTGTTTTTGTCATTTTATACAAACTTTTTGGCAGGATTTGTTATTCCGTTGACAATGTCCTACATAAAATATATAATAATTACGGAATGGTTTATCCTTTCCACATACTTCAAAACTGCCATGAAGGAGAAAGACCAATGGAAATTACAAATGTAAAAATCAGGAAGATTGTCTCAGACGGCAAAATGAAAGCCGTAGCATCTGTTACTTTTGATGATGCTTTCGTTGTTCATGACATCAAGGTTATTGAAAACGAGGATAAGGTTTTTGTTGCTATGCCGAACCGCAGAGCAAAAGACGGAACTTTCAAAGATGTTGCACACCCCGTTAATTTCGAAACCAGAAAGTACATTGAAGAGGTTGTAATCAAAGCATACAACGAGGCTGAAGATCCCGTTGAATTCTGATTAAGCCAATAAAATGATTATCCGTACAAGCCGGCCCTTTGGGTACGGCTTGTTTTCTTATATTGTAAGTTTGATGTTGAAATGCCCGATGTTTTGATATATAATGGGGGTAGTATTAATATGAGGAGGTGTTTTCGTAATGATATATCCGCAGAACCTGCACACCCACGGGGTGCTCTGTGACGGTAAATGCGAATACGAGGATATGGTGAAAAGCGCCATAGAACAGGGCTTCGAATCTATCGGTTTCTCGGGACATTCCCACACGGATTTTGACGAGAGTTACTGCATGTCTGAAGAAAACACCCTGATTTACAGAAAGCTCATAGGCAAACTCAAGGATAAGTACAATGGCAAGATAGACATATACTGCGGTATTGAGTATGACGTGTTCTCTGACGACGAACCCATGTGCTACGATTATGTAATCGGCGATTGCCACTACGTGAAGGCGGAGGGAAAGTATTTCCCCGTTGACGGAAGTGCCGACGAGGTGAAAAATCTTATCGCCAACCACTTTGGCGGCGACGGATTGAAATTTGCCAAGGCGTATTACGAGAATGTATCCCTTATCGCCAAACTCAAAAAATGCGATATTGCGGGACACTTTGATCTGCTTATGAAAAACAATGAACTGCTCGGATATATTGACCCCAAATCCGATAAATACAGGAATCTTGCTTTAGATGCCGTTACTGCGGTAGCAGAGAAGGTGAAGGTGTTTGAGATAAACGTGGGCTCAATCGCCCGTGGATACAGAAGTATCCCCTACCCCGAAGATTTCTTGCTGAGAAGGATTAAGGAGTTGGGTTGTGGCGTGGTAATATCCACCGACTGTCACGACTCAAGGTATCTGGCAACTAATATGGATACAGGTATAAATCTCGCGAAGGAGACGGGATTTGACGAGGTGTTAATCCTCACAAAAGACGGATTCAAAGGGATTAAGATATAACTTAAATATTCACACATACAAAAACGGACAGTTCCAAAAGAACTGTCCGTTTGTTTTAAATCAAAACCCGATTAGATTTCTGCGAAGTATTTGATTGTTCTAACCATCTGGCTGGTGTAGCTGTTCTCGTTATCGTACCAAGAAACAACCTGTACCTGATAGAGATCCTCGCCGATAGGAGCTACCATTGTCTGTGTAGCGTCGAAGAGTGAACCGTATGTGATACCGATGATATCAGAAGATACGATCTGGTCTTCGTTGTAACCGAAGGAATCAGAAGCAGCAGCCTTCATAGCAGCGTTGATAGCTTCTTTGGTTACGTCCTTTCCCTTAACAACTGCTGTAAGGATTGTGGTAGAACCTGTGGGAACGGGAACACGCTGTGCAGCACCGATGAGCTTGCCATTGAGCTCGGGAATAACGAGACCGATAGCTTTTGCAGCACCTGTGGAGTTGGGAACGATATTAACCGCACCTGCTCTTGCACGTCTGAGGTCGCCTTTTCTGTGGGGACCGTCAAGAATCATCTGGTCACCTGTGTATGCATGGATTGTAGCCATGATACCGCTCTGGATGGGAGCGTAGTCGTTAAGAGCCTTGGCCATAGGAGCGAGGCAGTTTGTGGTGCAGGATGCAGCAGAGATGATTGTGTCATCAGCTGTGAGTGTGTCCTCGTTTACACTGAAAACGATGGTCTTAAGGTCGTTGCCTGCAGGAGCAGAAATAACAACCTTCTTAGCACCGGCATCGATGTGTGCCTGGCTCTTCTCTTTTGAGCAGTAGAAGCCTGTGCACTCGAGAACAACGTCTACACCAATCTCACCCCAGGGGAGATCAGCAGCCTTGGGCTCGCTGTAGATAGTGATTTTCTTGCCGTCAACGATGATTGCACCTTCAGCAGCTTCTACGGTGTGACCGTCATATCTGCCCTGTGATGAATCGTACTTGAGAAGATGAGCGAGCATTTTGGGATCTGTAAGGTCATTGATAGCAACAACCTCGTAGCCCTCTGCACCGAACATCTGACGGAAAGCCAAACGGCCGATACGGCCGAAACCGTTAATTGCAACTTTTACTGACATAGTAAAAACCTCCTAAAAAATATAATATAATTATTATTTGGTAAATCCAAGGACAAAAAAACTGTCCAAAGTATATTTTACCTTAATGTGGCAAAATATACAAGTGTTTTTTTGAAAAAATTGATAAATTTTTAACTATTAGTCCACAAGGGTTACTTTCTTCATAACCACATCTGTAAGGGGCTTATCGTTATAGTCGGTGGCAACAGATGCAATAGCATCCACAACCTCTATACCCTCAACAACCTTACCGAAGGCAGCATAAGCACCGTCAAGATGAGGTGCTGCCTGATGGCAGATGAAGAACTGACTTGATGCACTATCAGGCACCATGGTACGTGCCATGGAGATAACGCCTCTCTCGTGCTTTGTATCGTTAGCGACGCCGTTCTGGGCGAACTCGCCCTTGATGGTATCTTTTGAGCCACCCATACCGGTACCCTCAGGATCACCGCCCTGAATCATAAATCCATTGATTACTCTGTGGAAGATCAGACCGTCATAAAAACCCTCTGATACCAACTTCTTGAAATTAGCAACGGTGATGGGTGCTTTGTCGGGATAAAGCTCCAAAAGCATTGTCTGGCCGTCTGCCATTTCGATTTTAACCTTGTTCATTTTGTCTCCTCCTTTATTGGCCGTTCCGCAGGCCGAAAGTACAACGGTCAACATAAGAATCATTATCAATGCAACCGCTAAAAAAGATTTTTTCATACTAAAACCTCCTCAAATGAAAGCACTATAATTATATAATCTTTTCCGTCAAAAATCAAGAGAGAGGCGCAACATATTTTCGTTTTATTTTAATATGTATAATATAAGGTTAATCAGGAGGCGTGGGATATGAAAGGGTTTGTGACGGATAAGCTCAATGAGCAATGGCTTTTTTACATAAACGGTCATATGGAACTATGTTATACCAAAGACGGCAAAGAACAAATACTTCAGGCGGGTCTCAGGCGGGATTTTGACATTATAGCGGGGAAAGGCGGAGATCTTCACATCACCGCCCAGACGGATACGGGTAGCCTGATACACCTGGTATATGACTATGAAAGCTGGCGGAAATTCACTGTGCTTGGCAGTAAATCTGCCGAGGGTGTGATGAGTGGGTTTCGTCTTGCGGAGGTAAAAGGGGAACTGCACTCTTTCTACATACTGGATTACAAGGGCAAAACTATGCTGGTGCATCATATATACTCTGCATCAGGGCCTTCCCCCTCGCCAAAGGTGATTGACTATGCCGACAAGGGCAGTGAGATAAATATCTGCGCAGATGGAGACGGCAATATCCACATATTCTTTATAGGGGTTGAGGGGAAGATGGAATACAGGATTTACTCCCCCACTACCAAAGGATACGCCGAAGGGAAAATCAACACCGAGGATGAGATAAGAAGTATCTTCACGGTGTTTAGTGATGTCGGCTCAATGCATTTCCTCTATACTGCTCGGCTCAAATCCTATTATGCCCTTGTGTATCTGCCAAAAGATGCAACGGAGAGGAAGATAATAAGCTTCGGTGATTCCAATATGGCAGATATTTGTATGTCGGTATCGGGGGAATCTTTATGCATACAATGGCGGGAGCGGGGCATGTATTACCAATGCATATCTGCCGACGGAGGTGCCACATTCAAAAAGCCCACACCCATAAATCAGGTGCGGGGCAAAACCCTTGAGATGATAAAAGACGTGACCGCCCACAACCCTCAAGGGTTTGGCGGGCAATGGCGGGTGGCACATTGCAAAGGCGGGGAAGTGGAATTTGCAAACGTCATCAAAAGGGAGAATCCCAGTCACAAAAGCAGAGATATTGCTTATAATAACAATGACGGACCTCGAGAAGCAGAAATAGCCCTTTCTGAAAGAATATCAAAGGCAGAGAGGGAAATAATGCGCATATCCACGTCTTTGCAATCATTGACCGACAAGGTGGCACACCTCACAAAAGGGTTAATCCCCTCCCCTGCGGTGCGCCAGATGAAAGTGCCCGTCACAGAGGATGTGAACGACAGTATAAAGGCATTTGAGGATATGAGCATTGAGGACGTCGACTTCTCTGATTCAAAAAAATTCTGATAAGGAGATTGCCATGGCAGATGGATTTTTATACCCCTACGTACGATTTCTTAACGCCTCACCCACAGGTGGTAAGGCTAGTTTCTTCGTCAATGACGAAAGATATTTCACCTCATACCCCTTTGGTGAGATAAGCGGTTACAAGCAGATACCCGCAGGTGAGGTCACCTTCCGCACCGTATATGAAAACGGCGGTGACAACATTATCTACACCACCTCAGCAAGAGTGGAAAACGGTGATGTATTCACCCTCGCATTAAGTGGCGGTCAGGGGCAGAGGACACTCGTAAGAATTGACGATACGAAGGTAAAAAACAACTACAAGGCATCAAATATGCGGATCGCCAATCTGGTATCCGACACCGATGGATTCAATGTATATGCCAACGGATTTCCTATATTGGACGATATTGAGTTCCCCGAGGTGAGTGATTATATATTCCTCCGACCCGATACCTATGCCTTTGACATACGGGATGAGGAGAATATGAACCTTGTGCTGAATACCGGCAAGCAGGTGCTAAGCGAAGGTAAGTATTACACCCTGTATATAATCGGTAGTACAGAAGGCGAAGGCGCACCCGTGAAAGCAATATTTGCCACCGATGCCATGTCCTATGACGGACAGTATCTGTAAATAAAAAATCCCATCCGCTTATGCGGAGTGTTCTAAAGGACAGTTAAAGGTCGTAGCCAATTGCTACGACCTTTCGTCATTATAAAAACAATCCTTTTCCCATCTTATAACATTTGTGTCTATGTATTCCCATATTTTTTGATAATCTTTTTCACCACGAATTATGTGGTCATGATATGAGCGTTGCCATATAGAATTGCCAATTTCTTTTGTAACCATTGTTTTAAACGAACGAATTATGGTTTCTATGTTCTTTGTAGGGGACGATGCCCTCGTCGTCCCGTGAAGAAATATAATCAAATGAATATGATTCGGCATTATCACATATTTGTCAACTGTTACATTTTCGTATTTAATGTTTATATTGTTGATGTATTTATCGCATATTGAACCATAATTTGATAAATGGTTTTGCGGGACGATGTGGGCATCGTCCCCTACGATTTTAGACAACAACTGTTTTCTGTCTTTTACACAGATTGTAATAAAATACGCTCCAGGTGTTGAATAATCATATCCTTTTAATCTTGTCGGTTTTCGTTTTGGTAAGAGTATATTTCTATCCATTATTTTATCTCTTGTTCAAGTTTTTCAAA
>JAZOWA010000066.1:0-21908 GCA_045659025.1 Clostridia bacterium | reverse complement strand
CCATCACTTTGTTAACCATTACAGTCTCTTCCTCAGCCATCTCCATCTGTTTTTGTTGGGTATAGTTTTGAAGCTCCTGTTGTCTTTGAAGCAATGAAGCCTGCATGCTTTCAGCTTGTGAACGGGTAAGAAGACCTTTGTTTAGTTTCTCCTCGAAATCTTTTGCATCGTTCTCAAATGCTCTGCTCTTCTTGTTAAGGTCGTTTTGGATCTTGGTAGCTTTGCTCTCAAGCTCTGAACGAAGGTCATTGAACATATCATAATTGTTAATCAATGAGTCGATTTGGATATACACGATATCACCTTTTTGAGCTGCGCCTGTTTCGCTTGCTACTGCCTCAGATTTGTTTGATTTGTTGTTTGAGAAGAATAGTACAAACAACACTGCTACTGCTACAACAAGTACTACATTAAGTACTACAGAAAATTTTTTCATCGAATCTATTATTAGTATTTTTAATTATCGCGCAAATATAGTTAAAATTTGTTTAGTTGTCTTAAATACTGACTAATTGTATTCTCAAGACCATAGTATAGGGCATCGCAGATAAGTGCATGTCCGATCGATACCTCAAGCAAGCCTGGGATAATCTTGTCAAAGTACTGGAGGTTGTCAAGGTTGAGGTCATGGCCTGCATTCAGACCAAGTCCCACCTCTTGTGCAGCTTGTGCGGCGAGGAAGTATGGCTCAATGGCCTCCTCCCTGTTCTTGTGGTAGTTTGCTGCATATGCCTCTGTGTATAGCTCCACTCTGTCACAACCGCACTCCACAGCATGGCGCACCATCTCAGGGTTGGGGTCTACAAATATGGATGTCCTGATACCCTCCTTTTTGAAAAGTCCGCATATCTCAGACAAGAATTTTTTGTTGGTAATGGTGTCCCATCCGGCGTTGGATGTGATGGCGTCTACACTGTCGGGTACAAGGGTCACCTGTGCAGGGTGAACTTTAAGTACCAGCTCCACAAAAGAGTCGATAGGGTTACCCTCAATATTGAATTCTGTATTCAGAAGGGGTTTGAGGTCGATGGCATCCTGATATCTGATGTGTCTCTCATCAGGTCTTGGGTGAATAGTAATACCTTCCGCTCCGAAGCGTTCACAGTCTATGGCAGCTTTGAGTACATCTGGGAGGTTTCCACCTCTGGCGTTGCGAAGTGTCGCAAACTTGTTGATGTTAACACTTAATTTGGTCATGGTGAAGTTATTTTTTGCAAAAATATACATAATAACAGAAATTTAACAATCTTTGCATAATTAAAAGTGAAATAGCAGCAGGAGATGAAAATTGCACTTTTCGGTACAGATTTGGCCCAGTCATATGGGGAAAATATTGAGCATCTGATAAATGGTCTCGCATCCAGTGGTGTGAGTTTTTGTTATTATGACAAGCTCTATTCCATCCTCTCGAATGTGGCGGAGCAGCGTGGGTTCAAATTGCCCGAAGGGGCCGTTTTTTCATCATATGACGATCTGGACGAAGATCCCGATCTCTTCCTGGCCCTCGGAGGTGACGGTACTTTCCTCCACTCGCTCTCTGTTGTCAGAGACAGGGATGTGAAGGTAGCCGGGATCAATTTCGGAAGACTCGGGTTCCTTACCACCGCGAAGGTGAGCAGTGGGGAGAATGACTGGATATCTTTGCTGCTTGAAGGCAAGTATGATGTGATAAGCCGCACCACTCTGGAGATAGAGTCGGACTCATTGCCCGAAGGGTTCTTCCCTATTGCGCTGAATGAGATCTCTATCCAGCGGAGGACCCCATATATGATAGGTATCGATTTGAAAATAGATGGTATAGATATCCCTACATATTGGGCAGACGGCCTGCTTATAGCCACCCCGACCGGTTCTACCGCTTATTCATTGAGCGTGGGAGGTCCCATTGTGACCCCTGAGGCGGGGGTGTTTGTAATAGCACCTATTGCACCACATAACCTGAATGTGAGGCCTCTGATCCTCCCTGACAATGCCGAAATAGAGATGAAGATCTCTTCGAGGGCAGAAGAGGTGATGCTGACCGTGGACAATAGGGAGCTGATTATCCCATCTTCATCCACTATCAGGCTGCACAAGGGCGGTTTCAGTATGAAGACGGTGTCGTTGAGAAAAGAGGGATTCTTTCAGGCTTTGCAGGAGAAGCTTCTGTGGGGTGCTGACAAAAGGAACAGTTTATAAGAGTTGATATGGAAAATTTACCAAAACATATAACCATCATTATGGATGGTAACGGCCGTTGGGCCAAACAAAGGGGAAAAGAGAGACTTTACGGACATATTGAGGGGGCAGAGAGCGTCAGGGCTTGCTGTGAGCTTGCTGTGGAGATGGGGATCGGATATTTGAGCCTCTATGCATTCTCTACAGAGAACTGGAACAGACCTCAGAATGAAGTCATTGGTCTTATGAATCTTATGGCGAAGTCCATTCTGGAGGAGAAACCCACTTTTGAGAAGAACAATATCAGATTTATGGTATTGGGGGACAGGTCGCATTTGTCTGATGATTTGAAGAGGGATATTGACAAGGCAATGGAGGAGACAAGCGGGAATACCGGACTTACACTTATAGTATTCCTGAGTTATAGCGGCAAATGGGATATTGAGCAGGCTGCCAGAAGGTATGCTGAGGATTACAAGAGTGGTAAAGAGGGGATAGCATTTGAAAATTATCTTTGTACAGCTGGGATTCCCGATCCCGACCTTCTGATCAGGACCAGTGGGGAGCAAAGGATAAGCAACTTCCTGTTATGGCAATGTGCATATACTGAATTTTATTTTACCGAGACTCTTTGGCCCGATTTTCGCAAACCTCAGTTCCGGCTTGCGATAGAAACTTTTGCATCTCGCGAAAGAAGATTCGGAAAAACAAGCGAACAAATCAAATAAAGTAGTATATTTGCAGATTGACTTACGATTAACCAATGAATTTTAAGAAGCTGTATATCACTGCATTACTTTGTTTGTGCCCACTTTTTCTGATGGCTCAGGAGGAGAAAAGCTCAAATGGAGTAGTCGTTAATTATGAAAAACCTACCAATTATATTGTAGGTGGAGTAGAAGTAGAGGGGATAAAATACCTGAACAAGGATCAGATTATTGCACTTACAGGACTGAAGGTGGGGCAGAAGGTTAAAGTTCCAAGCGAGGAGCTTACTGCTGTCGTAAAAAGGGTGTGGCTTCAGCGCTATTTCGAAAATGTTGCCATCTCTATTGATTCATTGGTTCCTACCAGAGATACAGCATATTTCAAACTTACACTCACAGAGAGACCACGTGTGTCAAAATGGAGTTTTGTGGGTGTAAAAAGTGGTGAGCGTTCTGACCTGCAGGAGAAATTGAGCCTCCGCAGAGGTGCAGAGCTTTCTGAATATGGCATAAAGACCAATATCGGTATAATCAAGGACTATTACAAGGAGAAAGGTTTCCAGAATTGTGAGGTGGATGTTATCCAGGAGCGCGATACTGTGATCAAAAATGCTGTCCGTGTCACATTTGATGTAAAGAAAGGCCAGAAGGTCAAAATCAAGCTGATAGAGTTTGAGGGTGTACATAATGTGAAGGAGGGCAAGCTTGTGAAGGCCATGAAGAATACCAGGGATATGCGTTTCCGTAACTTCTTCTCATCCAAGAAATTCAAGGAGAAAGAGTATGATAATGACAAGCGTGCCATGATCGAGGCTTTCAATGAGGCCGGCTTCAGGGATGCTAAGATTATCAGCGACTCCATGTATTATATCGAGCCAAACAGGCTTGCCATCAAGTTTAAAATAGACGAAGGTAAGAGATACTATTTCAGAAATATCACCTGGACAGGAAACTCCCTTTACACAGAAGAGGAGCTGAACAATGTTCTTATGATCAAAAAAGGTGATGTCTATGATGTGGTGAATATGAACAAACGTCTCAATGGTGACCCTAAAAAACAGTTTATGGATGTGGGAACCATGTATAGGGACTTGGGCTATCTCTTCTTCAATGTTATCCCTGTAGAGTTGAATATCGTTGGTGACTCTGTGGATGTGGAGATGAGAATGGTGGAAGGGAAACCTGCTACCTTCAATAATATCATAGTCAGCGGAAATACCATTACAAATGAGAAGATCGTAAGAAGACAGATATTCACCAAGCCGGGCTATTTGTATAGCCAATCAATGTTCGAACGTTCTATCAGGGAGATCTCATCTATGGGACACTTTGATCCTGAGCACGCGATGGATCCTTCTAAAGGTTATACATTGATTCCAAACCAGATGACCAATACAGTGGATGTGGCCTACAATGTACTTGAAAAGCCAAACAGCCAGCTCGAGTTGTCCGGTGGTTGGGGCGGTTACTCGTTTGTGGGTACAGTCGGTGTAAGTTTCAATAACTTCTCTGTAAAGAGGATGTTTGACAAAGGTGCCTGGAGACCTGTACCTCTTGGTGATGCACAAGTGCTATCGTTGAGATTCCAGACCAACGGTACATACTATACAGCTGCAAGTGTCAGCTTTATGGAGCCTTGGTTGTTCGGTAAGAAGCCTACCTCGTTCAGCTTGTCTGGATACTATACCAGACAGACAAACTCATACTACTTCTATCAGAACCCTGATGAGTACTTTGAAGTGTATGGTGTGGCTGCTTCACTTGGTAGCAGACTCAAATGGCCGGACAACTATTTTGTCCTCTATCACGAGCTAAGTTGGCAGGCATATAACCTTCACGACTGGGGATACAACTTCCTGTTCTCTACAGGACAGTCAAACAACTTCAGCTATAAGGCTACATTGTCAAGAAACTCTACTGACCAGCAGGTTTTCCCACGTCAGGGTTCAGACTTTACATTCTCTGTGCAGTTGACACCTCCATACTCATTGTTCAGAGATCCTAATCTCGACTATAACAGTATGTCCGATCAGGAGAGATACCGTTGGATCGAGTACCACAAATGGACATTCAAAGGTGCATTATATACCAAAATCGTAGGTGACCTTATCCTGATGGCGAGAGCACAGTTCGGTTACCTCGGATCATACAACAAGAAGTGGGGTTACTCTCCATTCGAGGGCTACCAGGTCGGTGGTGACGGTATGTCGGGTTACAACACATACGGTTCTGAGATCATTGCACTCAGAGGTTATGAGAACTACTCATTGACCCCAGTAAACGAAGATGGTGTATATTCTGGTCATATCTATGACAAGTTTACCCTTGAGTTGAGGTATCCTTTGGTGCTTCAGCCATCTTCGACCATCTTTGCCCTATTGTTCCTTGAAGGTGGTAACTGTTGGGATAAAATCGAAAAATTCAATCCTTTCGAGATCAAGAGATCCGCTGGTGTAGGTTTGAGGGTTATGCTCCCTATGGTCGGTCTTCTTGGTATTGACTGGGGATGGGGATTCGATCCTATCCTTAATAAGGAGAGAAGCGGTTCACAATTCCACTTCGTAATCGGTCAGCAATTCTAATTTTGTTTGAATATGAAAAAGGTGCTTATAATTATAGTCTCGATTTTCCTTTGTTCATTTGTGTCAAGTGGACAAAAGGTGGGATATCTCAATACCCAGACTATCTTGACCCAAGTGCCTGAGTATAATTCAGCTGTGCAAACACTTGAGAAACTGAGCGACCAGTACAAGCAATATATTGAGAAGGAGAAGGCTAAGATAGATCAGGCCTACGCCAAATATCAGTCAGAGAGAGCATTTCTCGGAGAGTCTGCCCGTCAGGTAAAAGAGAACGAAATAATCACTATGGAGCGAAATTTGCAGGCAAAGCAGAAAGAGTACTTTGGTGAGGATGGGGTGATGGCCAAAAAATCGGAGCAGTTGCTCAACCCTATCAAGGCTAAAGTGGACAACGCCATTCGTAAAGTAGCTCAGAAAGGGGGATATTCGCTGATTATAGATCTCTCTGTTGTCCAAGGTGTTGCTTATTATAATGAGGCTGAAGATTTGAGCCTTGAGGTTATTAGAAATTTATAAAATTAAAAATAATACACTATGAAAAAATTATTAATTATTCTATTTGTTGCGCTTTATGGCTCTGCAGCATCATTTGCTCAAGAGTTGAAATTTGGTCACGTAAACATGCAGGAGGTGATCTTCCTTATGGATGAGATGGATTCAGCTCAAGTGGTATTGGAGAAATACAGCAGAGAGCTTCAGGAGACATTTGTTTCTATGCAGAATGAGTTCCAGACCAAAGTTAACAACTACGAACAAATGAGTGCAAACTGGACACCAGCTGTAGTTCAGGCTAAGACTCAAGAGCTAGAGAGCATGCAACAGAGACTTCAACAATTCCAGGCAAGTGCCCAACAGGATCTTCAGGCAAAACAACAGGAGCTTCTTACCCCTATCCAAGCTAAAGCATTCGAGGCTGTGGAGACTATGGGTAAAGCAAACGGTTTTGTATACATCTTCGATATCTCAGCAGGTTCTGTATGTTTCGTTAACGATGCAATCAGTGTAGATGTAACTGAAATGTTGAAAAAAGCTTTGAATATTCCATTGGACAAAAAGCTTAAAGCTCAGCAACCAGCCCAATAATCTGTCACAGATTGTAAGTCAAAACAGCATAAAGGGAGGCCATTTTTAAGTGGTCTCTCTTTTTTTGTTAAAATAAATTGGCTAAGTGAGAAAATAATGCTTAAATTTGTCTTTACTAAACTATATATAATTTTATGCAGCACAAAGTTATTGACATACAAGATGTTGTTATCCGTTTCGCTGGTGACTCGGGTGATGGTATGCAATTGACCGGTACTCTATTCGCAGATTCATCTGCATTGTACGGCAATGAAATTTCTACATTCCCTGATTATCCTGCAGAGATTAGAGCTCCTCAAGGTACTGTTTCAGGTGTTTCTGGATTCCAGGTTCATATTGGAGCTGTAGAGATTAACACTCCAGGTGACTTCTGCGATGTACTTGTCGCTATGAACCCTGCGGCTCTAAGAGCTAATGCTAAATGGACTAAGCCTACCGCTACAATTATCCTTGACGAAGATGCTTTCGATGAGGCAAATATCGTAAGGGCAGGTTTCCAAACTATGAATCCTTTCGAGGAATTGAAGATTCAAGACAGAAACATCATCGTTTCTCCTATCACTACACTTACCAAAGAGTCTTTGAAAGATAGTGGTCTTGATAACAAATCCATCGTTCGTTGTAAAAACATGTTCACCCTTGGTATGTGTTTTTACCTATTCAATAGAGAGATGGATCATACCTTCGAATATCTTGAGAAGAAATTCAAGAAGAAACCTCAGCTGATTGATGTTAATAAGAAGGTGTTGAAAGATGGCTTCAACTACGCAAGCAATATTCACGCTATAGCAAATACATACACTGTAGCACCAGCAAAACAGGAGAAAGGTGTTTACAGAAATATCAACGGTAACCAGGCTACTGCTTGGGGTCTTTTGGCAGCTTCAGAAAAATCGGGTATTCCATTGTTCTGCGGTTCTTACCCTATCACCCCTGCTACTGCAGTTCTTGAAGAACTTGCTATCTACAAAAACCTTGGTGCTAAAACCGTTCAATGTGAAGACGAGATCTCTGGTATCTGTACAGCTATCGGTGCTGCTTATGCAGGTAACTTCGCTGTGACTACCACTTCAGGTCCTGGTCTTTCACTAAAATCTGAGGCTCTTGGTCTTGCTATGATTACCGAGCTTCCTCTTGTAATCGTAGATGTACAGCGTAGTGGTCCATCAACAGGTATCCCTACCAAGACTGAGCAGACAGACCTTAACCAGGCACTTTACGGACGTAACGGTGAGTGCCCTATCATGGTTATGGCAGCTCACTCTCCATCAGACTGTTTCGACAAAGCATTCTATGCAGGTAAATATGCATTGGAGCACATGATGCCGGTTATCCTTCTTACTGAAGGTTTCCTTGGCAACGGTTCTGAGCCTTGGAAGATTCCATCAATGAAAGATTACCCTTCAATCGTAGCTCCAGTAGTTACTGAGTGTGAAGGTAAATTCAAACCATATGTAAGAGATGAAGAGAGATTTGCAAGACAATGGGCTGTTCCTGGAACACCTGGTCTTATGCACCGTGTAGGTGGTCTTGAGAAGACCCCGGAAGGTGTAATCTCTTCAGATCCTCAAAACCACGAAATGATGTGCGCTGCACGTGCTGAGAAAGTGGCAAGAGTAGCTAATTACATCCCAGATGTTGAGGTTATCGGCGAAGCTGAAGGTGAAGTTCTTATCGTTGGTTGGGGTGGTACTTTCGGTCACCTTTATACAGCAGTCAAAGATCTTCAGGCTGAAGGCAAAAGCGTGTCACTTGCACACTTCGACTATATCAATCCACTACCAAAGAACACTGCAGAGGTATTCTCTAAATTCAAGAAGATTATCGTTTGCGAGTTGAACAGTGGTCAGTTTGCAGCATATTTGAGAGACAAGCATCCACAATTCCACTACCACCAATTGAACAAAGTTCAAGGTCAGCCTTTCATCGTGAAAGATGTTGTAGATGCAGTTAATAATATTCTATAATAGGAGGAAGTTCGATTATGAAATATACAGCACAAGATTTTAAAAGCAATCAGGAAGTAAGATGGTGCCCAGGTTGTGGTGACCACATGGTCCTTATGTCTCTACAAAGGGCTATGCCTGAAGTTGCAGAAGCTATGAACTATAACCTTGAGGACTTCGTATTTATCTCAGGTATCGGATGTTCATCACGTCTTCCTTACTATATGAACACTTATGGTTTCCACAGTATCCACGGCCGTGCTACTGCCATCTCTACAGGTGTAAAAGTGGCTAACCCTAAACTTGCTGTATGGCAAGCTACAGGTGACGGTGACTCTTTGGCTATCGGTGGTAACCACTTCATCCACGCTATCCGTCGTAACATCGATATCAATATCGTATTGTTCAACAATAGAATCTATGGTCTTACCAAAGGTCAATACTCACCTACATCTCCACTAGGAAAAATCACCAAGACTTCTCCTTATGGTACAGTAGAGCAACCATTCAACCCTGGTACTCTGGTGTTGGGTGCAAGAGGTACATTCTTTGCCCGCAGCATCGACTCAGAGATCAAGCTTAATCAGGAAGTGTTCGTTGCATCTGCAAAACATGCAGGCTGCTCAGTAACTGAGATGTTGGTTAACTGTGTTATCTACAATGACGGTACACACAAAGAGATTACAGACAAAGAGGTAAGGGCAGAGAGAACTATTGTCCTTCGTCACGGTGAGCCTATGATCTTCGGTAAAGATAGGGACAAAGGTCTTGTTCTTGGCGAAGACGGTAAGCTAAAAGTGGTTAAAATCGGTGAGAACGGTGTGACTGAAAAAGATATCTTGGTTCACGATGCCCACTGTCAGGATATGTCTATCCACACTATGTTGGTAGATATGAAACATCCTGATTATCCTGTAGCACTCGGTGTTATCCGTGATGTGGAGGATGGTACATACGACCAGAGAGTAGAGGCTCAATTGGAAGAGGTTAAGGCAGCTGCCAAGATCCATTCAGTGGATGAACTTCTTCACAGTGGCGCTACTTGGGAAGTGAAATAACAAATAGAATACCTTAAATATTAACAATAAACTTTAATCAATAAACACTATTATGAAAGTTGCAGAAGTAATGGCCAAACTTGAGGCTAAGTATGGTCACGAGAAAGAGTATCTTCAAGCTGTAAAAGAAGTACTTGATTCAATTGAGGAAGTTTACAACCAACATCCTGAATTTGAAAAAGCTAAGATCGTGGAAAGAATGGTTGAACCAGACCGTATTTTCACTTTCAGAGTTACTTGGGTAGATGACAAAGGTGAAGTTCAAACTAACCTTGGTTACAGAGTTCAATTCAACGCTGCTATCGGCCCTTACAAAGGTGGTCTTCGCTTCCACAAAGCTGTTACCCCTTCAATGTTGAAATTCCTAGGTTTCGAACAAACTTTCAAAAACGCTTTGACTACTCTTCCTATGGGTGGTGGTAAAGGTGGTTCTGATTTCGATCCAGTTGGAAAATCTGACGCTGAAATCATGAGATTCTGCCAAGCATTCATGTGGGAACTTTGGAACTGCATTGGTCCAGACCAAGATATCCCTGCTGGTGACGTAGGTGTAGGTGGTCGTGAGATCGGTTACATGTACGGTATGTACAAAAAACTTGCTCGTGAATACAATACAGGTGTATTGACTGGTAAAGGTGGTACTTGGGGTGGTTCTATCCTTCGTCCTGAGGCTACTGGTTTCGGTGCACTTTATTTCACTGAACACGTTCTTGCAAAAGCAGGTAAAGATATCGTTGGCAAAACTGTTGCCCTTTCAGGTTTCGGTAACGTAGCTTGGGGTGCTGCTACTAAAGCTGTAGAGCTTGGTGCTAAAGTTGTTGCTATCTCTGGTCCAGACGGCGTTTGCGAAATTCCAGAAGGTATCACTCCTGAAATGATCGACTATATGCTTGATATGCGTGCTTCTAACCGCAATAAAGTAGAGGATATGGCTACCAAATTCCCTGGTGCAGCTAAATTCACTGCTGGTAAGAAAGCTTGGAGCGTAAAATGTGATATCGCTCTTCCTTGCGCATTCCAAAACGAGCTTAACGGTGACGACGCTAAAGAACTTCTTGCAAACGGTACATGGTGCTGCTGCGAGGTTTCTAATATGGGTTGTACCCCTGAAGCTATCCACACATTCCAATCAGCAGGTATCCTATTTGCTCCTGGTAAAGCTGTTAACGCAGGTGGTGTAGCAACTTCAGGTCTTGAGATGACTCAAAATGCTTCTCACATCAGCTGGTCAGCTAAAGAGGTTGATGACAAACTTCACTTCATCATGCAAAGCATCCACGAGGCTTGCGTTAAATTCGGTACTCAACCAGATGGTACTGTTGACTACGTGAAAGGTGCAAACATCGCTGGTTTCATGAAAGTGGCTCAAGCTATGCTAGAACAAGGTACAGTTTAATCCTGAACCGCACTAATCATAAACAGGAGGGCAACATTACGTTGCCCTCTTTTTTTATAAATAATTCTTATATTTGTGGGTTAATATTCATTTATATGGCGATAATCAAATCATTGAACGGCTTTACCCCTAAGATCGGCAAAAACTGTTTTATAGCGGAAAATGCGGTAATAGTAGGGGATGTGGTTATTGGAGATGACTGCAGTATCTGGTACTCTTGTGTACTTAGGGGAGATGTTAACCCTATCAGAGTAGGGGACAGGGTAAATATTCAGGATGGAGCTGTCCTCCATACATTGCATAAAAGATCTATAGTAGAGGTAGGAAACGATGTCTCAGTAGGTCATAATGCCATTATCCATGGTGCAAAGGTGGGTAGCAATGTCCTTGTCGGTATGGGCGCTATCCTTATGGACAATGCAGAAGTGGCAGATGGCAGTATTATTGCAGCAGGAGCTGTGGTACTGTCAAACAAGAAACTTGAGCCTGGTGTATATGCAGGAATTCCTGCTACCCAAGTTAAAGAGGGGAGTGAGGAGATAACTGCAGCGGCACACAAGAATGCTCAGGGCTATATGATGTACAAAGAGTGGTTCCTTGACGAAGAAAATTACAAATAAAACTAATACAGATATGAAGAAATTATTCCTATTGGCAGCTGCTGTAGTGGCTTTCGCCTCTTGCTCAAATGGCGGCTATAAGATCACAGGTAATGTTACCGGTGAAGACGAAGTTCTAAAGAATGGTAAAGCTTATTTGGTAAGCTCAGATAGAAAAAATCCAACCAGAGATACTGTTGACTTGGTGAATGGTAAGTTTGAGTTCACAGGTGTAGTGGCAGATCCTGAGAATTATTATATCCAGGTGGAAGGTCTTCCAGGATATGTAACCCTTTTCCTTGAAAATACCTCTTTCACAGTTAATGCTGCATCTGATAAATTGGCAGAAGCAGAAGTTAAAGGTGGTGAGACCCAGGCTCTTGTAACTATGGTAAACCAATATGGCAAGGATGTTCAAAATGAACTTATTCCAGACCGTAAAGCCCTTTTGGATGAGTACAGATCAAAAGAGACCACAGCAGAGAGAAAAGAGGAGATCGTAGCCCTTTTCGATGAGGTGGATGCAAGAGTAACCGCATTCTCTGACTCTGTAGTCTCTGCAAATCCTCTCAGCTACTACGCACTAATGCAGTTTGCAAGCTCAGTTCTTGACAAAGACCTTGCTGTAGCTGAGGCTGAGTTGGCTAAATTCAAAGCTGACGAGCGTTTTGCTACCCATAAGAAACTTGTAGCAGCTGAAGAACTTATTGTTAAAGAGAGAGCACTTCAAATCGGTCAGCAGGCACCTGACTTCACTATGAAGGATCCTGATGGAAAAGAGGTAAAACTTTCTGATGTATATAAAAAAGGTAAAGTTACCATGATTGATTTTTGGGCTGGTTGGTGCAACCCTTGCCGTCAGTTCAACCCTAAACTTGTTAAAATCTACAAAGAGTACCACAAGAAAGGTTTCGAAATCCTAGGTGTGTCTCTTGATAGAGACAGAGACCAATGGCTTGACGCTATCAAGACAGACAAGTTGACTTGGACACAAGTTTCAGACATCAATTTCTGGGATACTGAGGCTGCAAAACTTTACAACGTAAGATATATCCCTCAAAATGCTTTCGTGGATGCAGAGGGTAAAATCATCGCACGCAGAGTATCTGAAGAGGAGATTATCAAACTTCTTGAGGAGCACCTTAAATAGTCTGTATGATAGGTGTTTTTGATTCCGGAGTGGGCGGTCTTTCCGTATTCAGGGAGCTGTATGCACTGATGCCTGAACAGGACTATGTATACCTCTCTGATGCAGCGCATTGCCCATACGGAAACAAACCTGTCGAATATATAATTGAGCGGGCAGAGGCTATCACCCGGTTCCTTATTGATAAAGGGGCCGAGGTGGTGGTCATCGCTTGCAATACAGCCACTGCTGCGGCAGTGAAATATCTGAGGGAAAAATACCCGATCCCTTTCGTGGGGATGGAGCCGGCCATAAAGCCTGCAGCCCTCACATCGAAAACGGGAGTAGTAGGTGTCCTTGCGACAGCAAATACCTTCAAGGGCTCCCTGTATCACAATACCCTTGAGAAATTTGCAAGTGATGTCCAGGTTATCGAAAAAGTGGGGGAGGGGCTTGTCGAATTTGTCGAGAGCGGACAGACAGAAGGGGCGGAAGTCGAGAAGGTTCTTCACAGGTATATAGACCCGATGCTGGAGGCGGGGGCAGATGCTGTGGTCCTTGGCTGTACCCACTATCCTTTCCTTGAACCTGTCATTGGCAAAATAGCATCAGAGGAGGTCTCAATCATCAATCCGGCCCCGGCTATAGCCTTGCAGACCAAGAGGGTGCTAGACTCCCTAGAGAGTCGCAAATCCCCATCATCCCAATGCCTGTTCTACTCTACAGGAGACACTTCGGTAATGCGCTCAATGGTCTCAAAAATAGTCCCATCTGTACCTGAGCAGGCGTTCCTTACAGTCAAAGCATAGTCTGAAATTTCTTTTCGCTTGGTTTTCTTGGTTTTCATGGTTTTCGTGATTTTCATGCAATTCGGAAGCCACATGAACCCCTTTTGCAGTGCTGTCTTGTAGCATTCAGTGTGGCCTCTGCAGCCTAATAGTCTGTACAAGCCACATAATACCTATGTAGAGACCATTATAAACGGTATCAGTGTGGACACTGAATTGCACGAAGGGATAAAAAAGAGGCTGACATTGTGTGCCAGCCTCTCCTCTGCATAGGACTAAAGTGATATAATATTGTCTATTGATTATACCAAGTTAGTAGGTCAATTCCTGAATTTGGCATATTGAGATATGCTACAAATGGATCTGTTAATGCGTAACCGGTATCACCCAAACGCCAGAACATAACCATCTGAATAATCTTACCATCTTCAAGTGTTTTACATTGTGCATCTAATGCTGTATAAGATGGGTTAAATTCAGAAGGATAGTATCCCCATAAGTATGCATCATTGCTAATGCCAATGTATATGACGCCATTTGCCAATTTGCCAGACCATTTTACTGTTCCATCTTCATTTATAGAAAACTGAATATATGGACTTACTGGACCACCATACCAATCACTGCCCCAATCAGCAATAACGGCATCTTTTGGATAAGGATTCATTACACGATATAGACTAAATCCTTCAGCCTTTAGAATCTCTACCTTTTGGGGATGTGCACCAAATGATAGTGGATCTATGAACTCACCTTCACCAAGAGATACCCAAGTGTAAACTTTCTGTAGGGTTACATTAGTAGAGACTACAGCAATGTTAGCATTGTATGATGTAGTGTCAGCCAATGAGATTTTACCAGTATATTTAGTACCTACTTGCATGGCTGAAACATCCAATGTTAGAGTAGCAGTGCTCTCACCTGCATTGAAGGTTACTGATGCAGGACATACAATATCAGAGCTAAGTGTAGATTTTACTGCTACAGTAGCAGCTTCAGCTGATGTATTACGAGAAAGTGTAATGTCAAATGTAGTAGCTGTGCCTAAGATCTCAGTGTTGAAAGTTGTGCTTTGTACGAATGATACTTCACAATTGCTAACTGGTGAATATGTAGGCATATGGTGCTCTACGTTACATGCAGTAATTGATATAAAACGAAGAGTCAGGATATTGTAGTGGTGATACTATTAAGTTGTATCATTTATTGTACAAGTCTCTTGAAGATAGTCTTTACATTTTCCTCTTGGGAGAGGCATATATAGCGGGAAAAGGCCTGTTCTGATTTGTGCCCGCTGATGTCCATTTTTATGCAATTCGGAAGCCACATGAACCCCTTTTGCAGCGCTGTCTTGTAGCATTCAGTGTGGCCTCTGCAGCCTAATAGGCCGCAGAAGCCACATTACACCTACTTATAGACCATTCTGAGCACTACACATGTGGCCATCGAATTGCACGAGCGGATAAAAAAGAGGCTGACATTGTGTGCCAGCCTCTAATGGTAATGTTTTAGCGAGTCAACTATTGTCTGGTATATTTAACAGCTCCAGCATAATTGTCTTCTGCTGATCCGTCTGGCAGTATTGTACCAAAACCATTGGTTTGGTATAGAACCGAACCACCATTTTGTGATACAAATGTTAGAGGAGCATAGTTTGTGGCGGTAGTCCAGTCACTGGTATTGATACCTGCTATCATTCTGCCACCAAGGTGTGCGTCGGTACCAACAGCTACCAATATTGCTCCATTGACTTCGTCAAGGACAGCTTCAACGTAGTTAAGACCAGTGCCTTGAACGTATCCTTTTCCAGCATAATATGGTTCAATATTGTAAATAATTACAGTGCCTTCAGTTGTACCTGGTTCTACTACGATTGTTGATGTATATGCATCACCATAAGCCTGAGATACTACAGTGCCTTTGAATGTGCCACATACTTTGTCGATAAGAGGAAGGTCTTTAGTGGTGATAGATTTAACATCACTATAGCCAGAACCCTCTCCAACAATAGCATAAGCTCTTACATAGTAAGTAGTTGCAGCACCTAACTTTGCCACCACATTGCCGATAGTGGTAATATCTTCCACTATAACATAAGTTGTAGCATTAGGATTAAAGTCCTCAGTAGTAGAGAATTGGATACCAGCCTCCAAAAGCTCACCGCTTGTAGTTACAGATGAACCTGAAATCACTACATCTTGACCTTTACCCTGGAGAGAAAGTTCTCCAAGTGTAACAGTAGGAATATTCGCAGAATTTGCATTCCATCCAGACTCTATTTCTGCTTTTGTCAAAGCTTCAGAACAAGAGGCTAATGAAAGCACTACTGCTACTGAAATCGATAATAGTCTTAAAATATTTCTTTTCATTTTTGTCCCGTTTTAAAGATTATTCATTTTGATCTTCATCTGTCAAAGCAGTGTTCTCCTGCATTTCTCTATTTGGAATCTGGTAGATCCATGTTTTTGCAAGAGCTGGGATTGTCAACTGATAACCAGGAAGGTGGTTGTTACCTGCATAGTTACGGTCAATTCCTTTGTTCAGACGTTTAAGATCGAAGAAAGAGAAACCTTCACCCCATAGTTCAATACGGCGTTGTTGGTATACATCCTCAACGGTCATTGAAGAAGCATGCCATCCTTTATCACGAACTTTCATAAGTGGAGCAAGTGCTTGTGCTGCAAGGTCACCGTGACCAAGGTGAGCCTGTGCTTCAGCCTCGATCAAGTACATCTCAGGTGCTCTCATATACATATAGTCCATAACCCATCCGGCAAGCCATCCGAATTTAAGACCTGCGTAAGGAAGTTTAGCACCAGCAGATGTCTGAGTTGCATCACCTTCTGGACCATTGAAGAATGTTTTACGAATGTCAGTTTCAGGAATTGATTCGTAAAGTTTTGCATCAATTAGTCTTGATGCATATGCAAGACCAGCATAACCTCCTGATAAGTTGGAGATATGCGAGAAGAATGATGCATATGTGGTCTGAGTTTCAGCATTGTGATCAAAGCCCCACATCCACTCACTATGAGTAATATCATTGAAAGCATTTGTAATCTTAGGATCCAATGTGTAGCCTGAATATGCTTTCTGTGCAGCGCTTATTGCTTTGTCCCACTGCTGGCTTAGAAGGTAGTAACGAGCCAAAAGACCATTAGCTACAGATGCATCAATGTAGTTTTTTGAAGGTCTTACATAACCCTGTTCCAAAAGAGCAACTGCTTTAAGAAGGTCACTTTCAATTTGCTCATATACCATTCTTACGGTGTTACGACCTTTTCTTGTCTCTTGTTCCTCAGTAGTAAGACCATCTGGAGCTACATAGTACATAGGTACACCAGGAGCATCCCAGTTAACATCACCGGAGGTGGTCACTGGATGTTGGTAAAGTTGGATAAGGTAGTAGTATGCGAATGCTCTAAGTGCATAACCATGAGCCATTACACCTTTAGCTTGAATGTCAGCAGGTTCTTCAGGGAAGAAAGAGATAATCTCATTAGCTTTAGCAATGGTAGTGTAATATGTTGACCAGTCAACAAGTGTACGACGGTAGTTGAACTCGTGATTATCGTGTTGATAGTCATAGTTGAACCAGTGAGAAGCACTCATCGCGATATCACCACCCATCATATCTGTAGAGTGAAGAACAGACATGTGTGAGAAGTCATCGTGAGCAGAGTTGCCGGAAACGTCAAACTGTACCAGGAATGAGAATGCACCAAGAAGATATGATTCCAATGCGCTAGGATCAGAAGCAGCTATCTCCGCAGCAGTTTTAGAGTCAAGATAAGCAGTATTTTTTACATCTGTAAAGTCTTGAGAACAAGAGCTCAAAAGAAGTACTGATGCCACTACTGAAGCTGATATATATTTTAATATTTTCATATTATATTCTCCTATATTAAACATTATACTAGAATACGATATTCAAACCTACAGAGTAAGTTGCTAGAGCCGAGTAAATGTAACCGGTGCTTCCTGAGAATGATTGACGAGGGTCAAAACCTTTTCTGGCTGACTTAAGCCATAGGTTGTCACCTGCCAAGTAAATTCTTACCTTGGAGATAGGACTCTTCTTAAGGATATTTGATGGAAGACTATAACCTAAGGTTACATTGCGTAGTGAGAAGTATGATGCAGAAGTCAACCAGCGGTCTGATGAAGCATTCGCATCCTGATCCTGATAGCTCAATGCGTGAACATTTGCGTTCTTGTTTAGAGGAGTCCAACGGTTGAACATATCGGTGTGCATGTTTTCACCAGCACCACCAGGATTCATCATTCCTTGGTATACGCTATCCCAAGCCCAGCCACCGATTTGATATGCTCCTGAAATAGATAGGTCTACTCCGTAAGCCTCAACTGAGGTGCTGATACCTCCGAATAGTGCAGGAATAGGTGATTTGCCGATTTGACGAAGAGTCGCTTCTGAAGTTTTGTAAACTTTCTCAATTTCACCGGTCTCATTACCTTCCTCATCTTTCAGGTATTTATTATAGGTAGCCTTACCATTTACAGGATCGATACCTGCATATTCGTAAGTATAGTAATCGTAGATAGAACCACCGAGTTTTCTCCAGTAGCTACCAGATTGATAACCGTTTTCCTGATCTTTGTCAGAAGGAAGTTTGGTCAATTCGTTCTTATAGTGAGTGCCATTGATAGTTAGATTCCAAGAAACATTATTGGTCTTAACCAAGTCAGCTGATACTTCGAACTCGATACCTGTGTTCTTCATGTCAATATCATTTACATATTTCCATGAAGGATTACCTTCTGATGGAGGTAGCGGACGTGCGTAAAGCATATCTTTGGTCTCTTTGATGAAATATTCTGCAGAGATGTTCAATCTGTGCCATAAGCCAAGTTCGATACCGGCATTGAAGTTATTGGATTTCTCCCAAGTAAGTTCAGGGTTGCCACGGAATGTTTTGGTTAGACCGTGTTCACCATCTACACGTGAGATAGTGTAAAGGTCGAGATATAGTGTAGAGTAACCAAGGGCATCGTTACCTTGAGTACCGTAGCTGGCTTTAAGTCTTGCATTGGTTAGGACATCGTTGCCTTTAAGGAAGTTCTCTTCGGATATTCTCCAAGATGCACCAACTGACCAGAAGTTACCCCAACGTACTTCAGGAGCAAATCTCGAAGAAGCGTCACGACGATAAGAACCAGATACATAGTATTTGTCAGCATATGAGTATTCAGCTCTTGCAAAATAACCCTCAAGAGCATAGTCCTCTGTATATGAAGTCAAGTCTTGAATCATAGCACCGTTTGAAAACTCAGGGTTGGTAGGGTCCTTGAAATTGGTCATATGACCAAGCAAGTAGTTATAATGTTCTTTTAGAGTCTCGTGACCAAGAAGAATATTGATAGAGTGTTTGCCAAAAGTAGGAGTATAGTTCAAAAGCTGGTTAGCATTCAATGAGCCATTTCTGCTAGAGTATTTGTAACCACGACCACCAACACTTGCAGCATCTCCACCGATAGGGGTAGTGAACTCAGTATTTGTTCCAAGAATAACGTCGTATGCAATGTTTGCAGTGAATTTCAAATCTTTAAGAATGTTTACATCAACATATGCTCTTGAGGAGATGTTGTCTCTGACGAAATCATTCAAACCTTCTTTTGCAACAGCAAGAGGGTTTTGCTCCATTGCGTAAGGACGCTGGTACTCAGTACCGAAGTCATATTTATCGTTGCCATTGGCATCCTTAACTCTCTTACCATCTGCATCATATAGATAGATAGGATAGATAGGACCAATTTGCTGTGAGAACATGAAGATATTTGAGTAGTTTGAACCGGTGCTACCGAACTGTTTCTGTTCAGTGTTTGAATAAGCAAGGTTGACACCTGCTTTGATGAATTTACCGATATTCTGGTCTACTTTGGCACGTGCAGAAATACGGGTGAATCCAGAGTTCACTACATATCCATTATCGTCAAGATAAGAGATGGAAGCGTATGCTTTGGTATTGGCAGTACCGCCTGTGATATTCAAGTTGTACTCCTGACGCATTCCTTTCTCAAAGCTGTCGGTACCCCAATTGTCATTCCACTTGAGAGTTTTTGCAGCAGGATTGAGTTTGCCGGTGGTAGGATCGATGATAGCATCATCAGCAATACCTTGGTATATATTGTATTTCAAATACTGGCTAATAAGGTTTTTGGCAGTGTACTCATTGGCATAAGCTCTTGAATATCCAGCGTTGTATAGAGAGTTGCTGATAGACTCATACATCATCTCATAGTATTCACCAGGGTTGGTAATAACATCATAAGGTGCTACACCTCTGTCATTCATACCTATACGAGCATCGAATGATACCTGAAGATTGTCAGTTTTAGCTTGGCGGGTAGTGATAACGATAACACCGTTAGAACCACGAGCACCATACATTGAGTTAGCAGCAGCATCTTTCAAAACTACCAAAGACTCAATATCCTGAGTGGAGATTGAGTTCAATGAACCTGCATAAGGAACACCATCCACAACGATAAGTGGAGATTGTGAAGCAGAGATAGAACCCAAACCACGGATGATAATGCTTGAAGCAGAACCTGGTGTGCCGCTTGAGCTTGAAGTCTGAAGACCAGCTACAGCACCTTCCAGAGATTTGGAGATGTTTGATACTTGTTGTTTCTGGATTTTGTCACCTTTCATCTGTGAGGCAGAACCTGTAAAAGATGACTTTTTAGCCACACCGTATGCTACCACGATAGTCTCTTCCAATGCTTCAGCATCTGGTGAAAGAGCTACATCGATAGCAGTACGACCGTTTACAGCCATCTCTACTGTGGTGTATCCAACATACTGGAACTCAAGAATAGCATCTGCAGGTGCATTGATGGAGTATTTACCATCCAAGTCAGTAGATGTTCCTACAAGAGTCCCTTTTACTACTATAGATGCTCCTACGAGAGCAGATCCATCAGTAGCATCAGTAACAGTACCTGATACTTGGATGTTCTGCGCAAATGAAGTCGCAGTTACCGCAAGTAATTGCAATTGTTTTAAGAATTAGGTAGTTATAATGTTGATATTATTAAGTTGCGACTTTTATTGTACAAGTCTCTTGAAGATAGTCTTTACATTTTCCTCTTGGGAGAGGCATATATATCGGGAAAAGGCCTGTTCTGATTTGTGCCCGCTGATGTCCCTTATTTGTTTCAAATCAAGTTTACCGGAAAGATATAGATTTGTAATACATGTCCTTCTGGCGGTATGTGATGAAATGAGGCGATCCTTAGTTATCCATCGGACTACCTCTTTTCCTCCTACCATACTTGTGGTTCTTATTCTGGATACAATTCCGGCTTTCCTGCATATTTCCTTTATGTATTTATTGTACCCTGAGATGCTGATTTTTGGCATTCTGCCTCCATATTTCATTAGAATTTTCTCAACATCATTTGTGAGGAGAGGGATGGCTACCTCGTTTTTGGTTTTCTTTTGTGTTTTTATCAGTGCCGAGTGAGTGTTTCCGTCTATTTCCATGTGGACTATATCATTGATGGATATTGATGAGCAGTCAGAAAATCTTAGCCCAGTAAAACACCCTATAAGAAAATAGTCTCTTACCCTGCCCCTGAAATCATTTCTGTCAAATTCGGCGTTCATAAGTTTGACAATTTCATCCATGGTAAGATAGACTCCTTTATTGGCTTCACAGGAAGCGTGGGTGGCAAAATTCCTGTTCAAGTGTACTCGGTTAGTGGAAATTCCATCTGCGAGTGCATAGTTGAGTGCAGCTTTGAATAGACGGGCGTATTGGTATTTTGTGCTTTTCTTGTACATGCAGCTGTCGCAATAATCCATAAATAGGTAATAAGTGCTCATGTCTATTTCATCGAACATCAGATGTCTATTAAAATGCTTGACTTCGAATGCAGACCATAGAGCCTTGAATTTTTTCCAGTTGTCTATTGAATTCTTGGAATATGGTTCACCTCTATTCAGAAAGCATTTCTCCTCCATATCTGTGATTTTGTGCGACAGGTATTGATGGAAAATGCTGTAGTCCTCTTTGATTGACCTTTTCCTTATATTGAGAACCTTATTTACTTGAGCTCTTAAGTCATTCGAGGAGAGCCTGCCTGTGTCTATAAGAAGTGCATATATGTGATGTTTCAAATTGTTAAGAACCGCTTCTGTCTTGTCAAGTCTCTCCTTGATGAACGGATCATCTGTGGGCTCCTTTATCCATCCTCTTTTTTTGTTCCAAAACCTCGCTGGGATACTCAAATGAAGGGATTGGCGCAAATCTGAGTTGCGGTGATGAACTCTTATCCAGATGGAAATCTCTTTATCTCCTTTTTTAAGGGAGCGGGTAAAATATGCTATTGATGACATGAAATTAAGAAATTTGTTGTTAATAGATGTTATTTTGTTAAAAAGTGATTAAAAATGCTTTCAATTTGAAACATGATTTTTTTCTCCAGAGTAGCCTGAATTAT
>JAZOWA010000065.1:0-25146 GCA_045659025.1 Clostridia bacterium | reverse complement strand
TAAAAGGTCGTAAAAAGCATTTTTAAAACTCTTTGGACTTTTTCAAAAGTCCCGCTTTTTTTATGCTGTTCATTTTTCAAAGATCAATTCCGCCGCAGTGCTCTACACACACGCGACTTGATTATTGTATCACACCCTTTTTGCTTTGTCAACAACTTTTTTGTAAGTTTTTTAACTTTTTTCAAATCGTATTCAAAGTGAGTGCTTTACTAATATATCATATCAATTTATACTTTGTCAACGACTTTTTTGAAAAAATGTTAAATATATGAAAAAAGCATAATAAGGACAGGTTTTATGTGGGTAGTTATTGACTATTTTTTCAATCCTCATCCTTGGGGGCAATGTTTGGGGGCTCGCCATCCTCTGCCTCGCCATCGGCACTACTACGCAAAGAAAGACGGTTAATCTCATCGATACTGTCCGTAACGAAGGATTCCGTCTCTCTGCCGAAAATATAATTCCTGATGATATTTTTACGATGATTTCTGCTCATATTGTTTCTCCTCCGTATTATAATACGGGGTTATTATCTGCACAATATTAAATTTTATTACACATCATCGCCATAGCACGCCGTCATACAATAAACATCCGATGCACCTGCTTTATGAATTGTGACGGCACATTCCATAATGGTAGCACCTGTGGTAAAGATGTCGTCAATAAGCAAGACCTTCTTGCCCTGAAAGAATTCAGGCTTTACCACGGAAAAGGCATCCTTGGCAGCCGCCTTTCTGTGTGCCTTGGACAAGGTGTAGAAAGGAGGGCTGTCCTTAACCTTTACAATCGCGGACTCATCAAAGGGTATGCCGGTGTCCTCCGATATATGAGATGATATCACAGCACATTGGTTATATAGTCTTGGCCTTTTCCCCATAGGCACACAGGCGATACAATCAATATCCGCAAACCAGTCGAACTCTCTGAGCCGATTAAGAGAAAGCTTTGCAAAGGTATAGCCGAGATATTTCTTATTCTCAAACTTGAATCTCTGCATGGCGTATCGCACATTACCCTTATAGGGAAGAACGGAGATGAATTTGTATCCGCCAAGAGTACCCGAGGCTCCGAACCTGTGCATACGAGCAGCGCAATTGGAGCAAAGGTTGAGACGTTCCTCAAAAGGCACGCCCTTTCCGCAGACTATACAGGGGCGGAAGGTGATTAAATCCAAAACTCTTCTTATTATATAGTCTTTCCTTTTCATATATCAATCTATCCCCTGAAGTTTTTCTTTAAGTGACGAATAACGAAGGTCAACACGACTGTTGTCTACCATCTTCCTCAATATACTCTCTTTGCCTACAAGCACTACAAGACTCTTCGCCCTTGTGACTGCGGTGTAGAGCAAATTGCGGTTGATAAGCATATAGGGGGCATCATAAACGGGAATAATGACAACGGGGAACTCACTGCCCTGACTCTTATGCACGGTAACAGCATAAGCAAGGTCCAGCTCCTCCAGATCCCTGAACCCGTAGGATACACGCTTGTCCTCATAAAGAACGGTGACAGTCTTGAGGGCATCATCAATATCCTCAATGTAACCTACGTCACCATTAAATACCCCCATACCCTCATCATCGTTGGTAACGCTTCTCCAGGTGATGTCATAATCGTTTCTGGTCTGCATTACCCTGTCTCCCACACGGAAGGTCACCCCTCCGCTGATTTTCTCTTTAACACCCTTTTCCGCAGGGTTGAGAGCATCCTGCAAGAGAGGGTTAAGATTCAATATGCCAGCCACACCCTTTTTAGACGGGGCGAGCACCTGAATATCGGAAGGATCTATACCATAACGTGCGGGAAGCTTGTCTCTGCAGAGAGACACGATGTATTCTGCGCCCTTGGAGGCGTCGGGAATCTCCGCGAAAAAGAAATCAGTATCCGCACCGTTGCATACGGGGTATTCACCCCCATTTATACTGTGGGCGTTGACAACTATCATACTCTCCCGTGCCTGACGGAAAATCTCGGTAAGGCGTATCACCGATACCACTCCGCTGTCTATAATATCACGGAGCACGTTGCCTGCGCCGATGGAAGGAAGCTGGTCCGCATCACCAACCATAATAAGACGGGTGCCATCCGAAACAGCATTCAAGAGACTGCTCATAAGCATCACATCCACCATGGACACCTCGTCAACTATAATCACATCCGCATCGACGGGGTTGGATTCGTTGACCTGAAATGCCAGATCCTCGTCCCCTTCCCGGTAACCTGCCTCTAAAAGACGGTGGATGGTCTTTGCCTCTTTACCGCACACCTGAGTCATCCTCTTGGCGGCTCTGCCTGTGGGTGCTGCAAGGGTGACCTTGAGACCATTTGCTTCCATTATATCTATTATTATATTTATAATTGTAGTTTTTCCCGTGCCGGGGCCACCGGTAATAACAATAACACCGCTTTCCATGGCTTTGATTACTGCGTTTTTCTGCATATCGGCAAGAGTGATACCACGACGGGATTCTATAAGGGACATCTGGGCGGTGATATTATCCTCCGCAATCTCATAACCCACCCGGGAAAGTTCCCGTATCTTATGAGCGCAATATCGCTCGGCATGGTAGTGGGTGAAGTAGTATATCCTCTCGCAATCCTCTGCCATCTCGCATATAAGCTGACGACGGATTATAAGTGAAGTGATACCCTCATTGGCAGCTGCTATGGACACGCCAAGCAATCTTGACGCTTCCTCCGCCAGAGTGTGACGTGGAAGATATGTATGGCCGAAAAGGGTGCTGCTCCTCAATGTGTATAAAACACCCGAGCGCACTCTTGATTCGTCATCAGATTCCACGCCCAATGACATGGCAAGGCGGTCTGCAGTCTTAAAGCCGATACCCTCTACCTCGTCGCAGAGGATGTAGGGATTCTCCCTTATTCTGTCTATGGCCATAGGGCCAAGCTTCTTATATATAGATGCACACATCTTAACTGAAATATCGTATTGCTGAAGGAACATCATAAGGGAGGATGCACCCATCTGCAATATATGGCTTCGGCTGATAGCGAGTGCCTTCTCTGCGCTGATACCCTTGATGGCGGTAAGGCGCATGGGCTCCTTCTCAATCACATTGAGGGCATCCTCACCAAACATGGCCACAATCTTCTTCGCCGTTGCCTCCCGCACACCACGGATGATGCCCGAGCCGAGATATCTGGCTATGGCCTCGGCAGAGGTAGGTGCGCTCTTTTCATACAGCTCTACGGCAAACTGCTCACCATAGGTGCGATGGGATACCCATCTGCCCGTGAGTTTCACTGTCTCACCCTCACCTACTCCATACATATATCCCACAGCAACAAAAAGGTCATCAGCACTCTCTACCTCGACAACCTTATAGCCATTGTCTTCATTCTCAAATATAATGCTTTTAATTTCACCGCTTGTGACTACAAGCTCTTTGTCCATAAGGTCACCTTCTTTTCTGTAGGGGTTTCGGCAGTATTTCAAACCTCTTTTGCCTTTTTGAAGTGCTTTTTCATACAAAGTATGCACACCACTCCCGCAACGGGAAACAACCCTGCCGCAAGCAATCCTGCTCTCATACCCACCTGTTCGGCGGTTATGCCAAACTTAGCTGAAATTTCAAGGGCAAAGTTCGTCAAACTGAATTTATCGGATATAACTCCCAGCAGCTGAGGTGCAAGGGATGCTCCCATATCTCCGCCTGCCGCCATAAGGGCGTAAACAGCCACGCCCACATTTTCAAATTTTTCTTCTACATAAATCAAAGTTCCGGGCCACAGCATAGAAGTGCAGATTCCCGTAAGGGCGCAGGATATGATCCCCACTGCGGGGCTCAAGGATAGACTTGCCGTAAAATAGCAGACAACTGCGCCAAGCATTCCCCAAAATAAAATGTTTATAATTTTTCTGCCGTATTTTGAATACAGGGTTCTGCCTATTCCCAAGAGCGCCGCAAAGGAAGCAACGCCTATGACATCTCCGTAGATTTTGGGGACACCCATGGCACTTTCAATAAACCCTGATGACCATTGAGACATCGTACATTCTGCCGCACCGCCGAAGAATATGCATAATGCGCACAGTATGATTCCCTTGTTGAAAATTTTTGTTTCCTTCTCCTCATTGGTGAAATTATTGACATCGGGCAGCTTCGCCTTTGTAAACATCAAAAACGCCACAAGAGGAACAATCGACCAGAGTAGGGCAAGGTACATCCAGTTATCTCCGCCAAAGGCAGACAAAAACAAGGTGCTCAGTATCACTACTCCCACTACACCCCAGGCGTACATTGAGTGGAGTTTGCTCATTTCACCCTCGGGGTTCTCGCTCGGAATAGATGCAATCACAGGACTTATCAGAACCTCACTCAATCCCGAAGCAACCGAAAATATCACTGTGCCCGCTACAATCCACACAAACGCCATATCGGGAAAAACCCTCGGCAAAACCGCATACAATATCAACCCCACAAACACAATCAGAGGGGTGGCTTTCACCGTCTTATGTATGTTGAAGTGTTTGTTGAAAAATGTGAATACAAGGTCAATAAATAATTGGGTGAAGAAATTGATTACCACGAGAAAGCCCAGCAAGGTGTAAGACAGATTATACATCTCCCTGAAGGTCAAAAATAAAAGGGGTGATAAATTAGCCGATATTGACATGGTAATCCCCGTAAGATAACAGGCGTTTTTGGTGAGTCGGTAGTTTTCCATATTGTTTCCTCTTGATAGTTTAATACCTGGTATAAGAGCGCTTGTTAAAGCGGTGGTAAGGTGCAGTAGGGTTTGGCGGTTTCCGACAAACCGAATAGTGCATTTACGGAACATCCTGAAGGCTGTCCCCTACAATTACACCTCATCCGAGTTGCTTCGCAACCCACCTTCCCCTCAAGGGGAAGGCATTTTTCTTGCCTTTTTTCAGCAATCCTGATACTTATCCTTGTGGCGATATTCAGCAGACTTTTCTTCCGAGGCCAAGCTCTTTCAACATAAGTTTGAATATAACATCATACCCTTTATCGTTGGGATGTAACCCATCTGAAAGAAGGGAATCAACAGTTATACCCTTCAAATCGCAATATTCCAGAAACCGCGAATACATACTGATAAACGGAAACCCGCAAACAGTTGACGCTTTCATATAAAGGTCGTTTATATCGTTCATATGGAAAATTCTCCAGAAATCCGCCTTGTCTTTTTCATTTTCAGCCGAAGCAGGGATATTGGCAACAAAAATCACATCTTTCCCCATCTCTTTGAATTTATCATATAATTTAATGATATTTCCGTAGAAAATTTCCATATGCTCACGCTTAGTGCGTTTGGGAGCATCGGCAAAGTACTGATGACGGTTATTCGTTCCTATAGTACATATAACAATATCATCATCAATATCAACAAGCTGTTCAAAATTATCAATTATAAACTCTATCTTTGTGCCTGTGCATGCATTATTGGTCACAGTACAATCGTATTGGGACTCCATATACTCCTTGAACTGCTTTGCCCAACAGTATCCGTCCTTATTACGGGCAAACCCCTCCACAATGGGTTCTCCGTTCTGTTCGAATCCCGTTCCTCCCACGCCATGGGTAATAGAATCCCCCAGAAGCTTAATACGGACTGTCCGCTCTGCAAGTATAACCTTACTGATAATCTTTGCGATTTCTTTATTCATCCTTGTCCCTTTCTTCTTTCTGCGTCGTTCCGCATTCACTGTATAAAGACTGTATAATATGGTTGCATATGTTTTTTGTCGATATGCAAACTTCGTTTGTTCGATATTTTACTCCGTAAATCGATATGTTTTCGCTTCGCTCAAACTCGATATGATATAAATCTCGTCGCGATAGCGACATATCGAGTTGCTTGCAACATATCGAATCATTTATGGCATATCGAAAATCTCGTTAGAGATTTATATCGCTGCGGTGGGATGCACCGCAAATCAATTATACACCAACGAAAAAAATAAAACAACTCAAAATTCACCTTTCGCTATGGCGGTGAGGGGTGTCGGAGAAGATGAGTTCGTCTATATCGGAGGCGGGTTTCTTATTATCGGCTACGGCAGAGGGCTTGATATCTACACGGCGGACTTTGCGGATGGGTCTGGCTGGGTTGCGATACATTTTATATCTCCTTATAAAAAAATTTTTTATTGGGTATTGTATTATATGTATAGCCGTGTTAAAATACACATATATTCATTTGCAAGGAGGATATAAAGATGGAAAAATACGAATGCACCATTTGCGGTTACGTTTATGATCCTGAGATCGGCGATCCCGACAACGGTATTGAACCCGGAACCGCTTTTGACGAACTCCCCGACACCTGGGTTTGCCCTCTGTGCGGTGTAAACAAAGAGGACTTTGACGTTTGTCAGTAATCAATTAAAATTAAAAATCCCTTCACGGAAATAAACGTGAAGGGATTTTTTTAGTTCTTGGGATTTGCGAGGGATTCTATGGCAGCAAACATCTCGTCGAGATTTTTCTTGCGAAGGATGAACTCGCATTTTCCGTTTGCGCCAAACACTGCATAGCTACGGTCATCATAAGCACAGTATTTAACTGCGTTCACCGTGCCATCACGACGGGTGAAGGTTACGGTGTATTCCGGCTCGGTATAACGTGGGTTGACTGCGAAGTCATCGGCAATCATACCTATTATCTTCTGATACACATCACGGCGGAAGGTGGAGCCAAGCACCTCGGCACCGTTCAAACGATAGGTGGCGTTATCGCCGCTACCTTCTATGGTGACAACGTGAGTCTTTCCCTTGCCTTTCACCTCTACCTTGGCCACATTATCTATGGGCTCAAGGCAGATGTATTTGTTAATGAATATAAAGGGCTCTAAATCAAGGAAGCTGAGGCTTGTGCCGTTAATGAGATACACCTTGCCATTAGTCTTGATATAGCGGTTAGAGTCCTCGGCATTACCTACATACACAGTCTGGCGTCTGCCCTCTTTATCTGCCAGGGTGACGGTGGCTTTGGGAGATGAAACGCCGGAAGATGCATATTTATCGCTACCCTCTTCCACAAACTCCACAACAGATATATAGGAAAGAACGGATATGATTTTCTCATTGATTCTGGAATTATCCGCCATACGGTTCATGGGTCGCTTCATATACCATTGGGGTTGACCGTCCGTCTCGCCGAGAGAAAGCTCAAGGGCAGATGCGGAGGTTGCTACATTGATATACGAAAGAGCAGAGGTGTCCAGTTTCAAGATATTAGCGTCTTTATAATGGGAACTTGGCTTATAAATATACTCGCCCTTATTGGCATATATGGTATACACCGCATCCGCCGACGCCTCCTTAAAGAAGAAAAGACCTGTGACAGGGTCTTCCTTACCGAGAAGGAAGGTGCGGGTATCTTTGCCTGACAAGGTGATACGGAAAGTTGCCTTGGGATTATCAAAGCCATAGGATGCCAGGGTCTTGCCTGTGGTGTCTAACTTCTGCTTGGCATAGATGCTTGAAAGTTCGCTACACAGATAGTCGATCTCGGATTGCTTTAAAGTCACATCCTCTTCACCTGCGAGCACCCACTTATCCCCTGAACGAAGGAAGGTGAAACTCTCGCCATCCACCGTAGCCTCGATTGATGTGATACTATCGGGGGATGTGGTGAAAACCTCTGCACCGGTGCTCTGATCTATGGGGG
The DNA here is from genome assembly GCA_045659025.1 of Clostridia bacterium. GTDB lineage: Bacteria > Bacillota > Clostridia > UMGS1810 > UMGS1810 > SIG455. Next base: position 17,482 of record JAZOWA010000065.1, on the reverse strand, counting down.
TGGTATCCTCCACCGACCAAAGCATAGTCACCGCCAGATATGCGCCTATCAGTACAACCGCCACAACAGCAAGGGCGATTATGCCTTTTTTGTTAATCATAAATGCCTCCTCTTATTCCATACAACGAAGCCTGCAATAAGAATGGCAAGAGGAAGAATAACAGTAACAAAAATGGATATAAGATTAGCTGAAAGTGCAGGGATTGCGAGCTGAACGGGCATTATATCCTTGGGACGGATATACATACTGCTCTCGGAATCGGTAAGATATGAGAGAGAGTTGAAATAGAAATCGTCATTTGCATAGACGTTACTGCCGATTGCAGAGATGAAACCGGTACCACCCATAATCATAAATCTGTTGGGGTTGGCACCGCCCTTTGAAAGGATTACTGCGATATTCAAAGGTCCGTCGATATCTTCGGGCTGTTTCTTATCAAGGCTTGTAGCAGGGTCGTATTTGGCAAATGAGGTGGAATAAGAATTGATAAGGGGCTGACTCTCCACACCATATACCTCGTTTACCTTGATTGCCTTTGCAGCAGGGTAAACAAACTTGGTCTCGTCATCTGCGAAATTACGGGTAATCTCGCTATCTACCACCTCAACCAGGATATTGGCGGGTTGCTGGATATAGCGCTGGGGGCTGGTCTCATACACATAACCCCTTGCAGGCATCTCTACACCCCATTCCTTGAGGTATGCGGTGAGGTTGGGGGTGTCTGTGGGAGATGCTTCATAAATTAGCTGTACTCTGCCACCTCTGTCAAGATAAGCATCAAGGTTGGCAATCTCCACAGGGTCAAAGTCCTTGGTGGGTGAAGGGATAATGATAAGGTCAATATCCTCGGACACTTCGCCACTATACAAATCTACGTATGTGCCCTCAAAGTTCTGAGGGATGAGAAGTTGCTCGTTAAACACGTCATAGTCGATAAGCTCGCCATGGTCGCTGGTAACACCAATCTTCGCTGAGTAATCGCTGGTGACATTCACAATAGCACCTGTAAACTCCTGCTCTGCAGAAATGCCGCTTACATTATTGGTGGAATCGTCAAAGTTGAGCACGTTGTTAAGGTTTACTACCTTGTGCTTGCCATTACACTCAAATATGATTGAATACTCACTCATAAGCTGACCACCCTCCACATAAGGCGTGAGGAAGTCGGGGTTGGCAATGGTGTCAATCTTTTCAAATGTAACGTTATTGGAAACCTGGGGATAGCGCTTGAGCATCATCTCAATCTTATCTACTATCTCATTGGATTCCTGAGGAACGATAGAGTATATCTTTACCTTGTCTTCTTTATCAAGGTTTTTGAGTACTGTCTTGGTCTCGGCAGAGAGGGAGAGCAATCTGTCGGGAGTGAGATCGATACTGAGATTTACTCTGGTGGAAATAGCGCCGAGTAAAAGGTCAAGGGCTATCACAACGGCCACAAAAAGCACCGTATATGCAGAAAAGCTCAAGCGAAACTTTGCTTTCTTGGAAATAGGCTTACGCTCTTTCTTGGCCTTTTTGCACTTGCAGGAGCAAGATTCGTCGGTGGCGGGCGCCTCCTCCGTTGTGGCTTCTGTGTCTGCAATCTCCACGGTGTCTGTGGTCTCTGCAGTCTCTACTGCCTCTTCAGGAGTGGGAGTGTTTTCCTCGTTTATATTGAGTTCGTTATTTTCATTATACATCTGTATTCACCTCTTTGTTATTTAATCCAACGCCTTTTTTCGATATGGGCGGCGGTGAGCATTACAAAGGCGGATATTATGCTTAAGTAGTAAACTACGCCTTCTATGTCAATTATGCCCTTTGCAAAGTCTGCATAGTGGGTCTCGGGTGAGAGCCAGAGTACAAAACTTTTAACGTACACATTCTGGAATGCGGTGGAGAATCCTGCGGAAAGATAAAGCAAGAACAATGCCGCAAAGGTTACCACTGCCGCTATGATCTGGTTCTCTGTGAAAGAGGATACATAAAGTCCTACGGCGATAAACGCACCGCCCATAAGGACAAAACCCATATAGTTGGCAATCATCTCACCCCATGCGGGAGTGGTGTAAGCGCCAAGTATAATGGGGAATATCAATGTGGTGGCAAGGGAGATACCAAGCACCGCCAAGGCTGACAGATACTTGCCAAGCACTACTGAGGTCACCTTGACAGGTGCAGTCAGCAGGAGCTGGTCTGTCTTGGTCTTCTTATCCTCGGTGAGAAGTCTCATGGTGAGGAGGGGTGTGAGGAACAGGAAGATCATTGTCATATTGTTGAACACATAGGACATACTGCCCATCTGATAACTGATGTTATACACAGTGAACATAAATCCCGCCACACAGAAGAATATGCCTACAAACACATATCCGATAGGGGAAGAAAAATAACTTCTGAGTTCTCTTTTGAATACTGCTTTCATTATCTCTCTCCTCCTTCCTCGTCGGCTACGGGTGCCTCTTCTGCGATTTCTCCGGATGAAGGTTCATCCGCTTCATCTGCTTTTTTCCGTTTTTTGAAAATATCAAATATGCTCTTTTTGGCAGGTGCCTCCTCGGGAGTTTCCTCAATAACCTCTTCACTCTCTACAGAGGTGAGCTGCATAAATACTTCCTCAAGGGAAAGACCTGTGGTCTTGGACATAAGGATGGGAAGCTCTGCTGCAGCAAGGGCGGAGAACACCTTTTTACGGATGTCGCCATCGCCGTTTGATTCAATAAGATAATCGTAAGTGCCTGTCTCCTTCTGGCCGAGGGACTCGATATAGGAGATGCCACTTACCTTGCTGAGCGCACTCTCAATCTGCGCCTGGCTACCCTCTACCCTCACGATGAGTTTGCTCTCGGTGGTGAGTTTGTTAGAGAGGTTTTCAGGGGTATCAATCGCAACGATTTTACCACCGCTGATGATGATTACCCGCTCGCAGATGGCACTTACCTCGGGAAGAATATGAGAGCTTAAGATTACTGTTCTCTTCTTGCCGAGTTCTTTGATAACATTGCGGATTTCTATAATCTGCTTAGGATCAAGACCTACTGTGGGCTCGTCTAAAATAAGCACCTCGGGATTGCCGATAAGTGCCTGAGCGATACCCACCCTCTGCTTATAACCCTTGGAAAGGTTCTTGATAAGACGGCCCTGAACATCGTCTATCTTGACCATCTTCATAATAGATGCAAGATGCTCTTCCCTATCCTCTTTCACACCTTTGAGTTCGTACACGAAGTTAAGGTATTCTGACACAGTCATATCCATATAAAGGGGTGGCTGCTCGGGAAGATAACCTATCTTGCGTCTGCATTCCATGGATTTTTCAACCACATCAAGACCATCGACGGTCACACTGCCGCCGGAAGCGGCAAGGTAGCCGGTGATGATGTTCATTGTGGTGGTTTTACCCGCACCGTTAGGGCCGAGGAAACCGAGTATCTCGCCACGGTTAACGGTGAAGCTGATATCGTCAACGGCTTTTTTACTGCCGTAAACTTTTGTAAGATTTTTAATCTCTATCATACGTCTCTCTCCTTAAAGCAAATTGTGCTTGTTGCCATATACTATCTTAACACACAGCAATGGGGTAAGTTGTTAATAAAATATTAACATTACTCCCCTGTCTCATTGAGGGCGATGTGAAGTTCCTCAATCTGTCTGTCGTCAATATAGTCAGGCGCACCGCTCATAAGTTCGGATGCGTTCTGTACTTTCGGGAATGCGATTACCTCACGGATATTATCAAGGCCGGAAATGAGCATTACCATTCTGTCAAAGCCATAGGCAAGACCGCCGTGGGGAGGTGTGCCGTATTTGAATGCACCCATAAGGAAGCCGAATCTGTCCCAGGCCTGCTCTTTGGTGAAGCCAAGCACGCCGAACATCTTCTCCTGAAGAACGGCATCGTGGATACGGATACTACCGCCACCCAGCTCAACACCGTTGAGGACTATGTCATATGCCTTGGCACGTACCTTGGAAGGATCGGTGTCCAAAAGGTGTACGTCCTCGTCCTTGGGGCAGGTGAAGGGGTGGTGCATAGCTACATAACGCTTTGCATCCTCATCATACTCAAGCAAGGGGAAGTCGGTTACCCAGAGGAAATCGTATCTGTTCTTATCTATGAGTTCAAATCTCTTTGCAATCTCCTGGCGGAGTGCGCCGAGAGAATCATATACCACGTTATTCTTATCGGCAACGATGAAGATTACGTCGCCTTCCTTTGCACCCATTCTCTCCAAAATTGCGTTCATTTCCTCTTCTTTAAGGAACTTGGCAATAGGTGACTGAACACCGTCGGGATTCCACTTGATCCACGCAAGGCCTTTTGCACGATATGTCTTTACAAACTCGCCCAAAGCGTCGATTGTCTTACGGGTGAGCTTCTCACCGAGACCCTCGGCATTGATTGCTCTTACACTGCCGCCATCTGCAATGGCATTGGCAAATACAGAGAATTCACAACCGCCTACGATATCGGAGATGTCTTTAAGTTCCAAACCGAAACGGGTATCGGGCTTATCGGAGCCGAATCTGTCCATTGCTTCGCTATAGGGCATCTTGGTGAAGGGGAGTTTAAGATCAATACCCTTAATCTCTTTGAACATCTTCTGCATGAAGCGTTCGTTAATCTCCATTACGTCATCTGCATCAACGAAGGAAAGCTCCATATCCAGCTGAGTGAACTCGGGCTGACGGTCTGCACGGAGGTCCTCGTCACGGAAGCACTTAACTATCTGGAAGTATCTGTCCATACCGGATACCATAAGAAGCTGTTTATAAAGCTGGGGTGACTGGGGAAGTGCATAGAACTTACCGCTGTGAACACGGCTGGGTACTACATAGTCGCGAGCGCCCTCGGGGGTACTCTTAACAAGCATGGGAGTCTCAATCTCCAAGAAACCGTTCTCATCAAAGAAGTCGTGAGCAACCTTTGCCATCTTGTGACGGAGCACGAAGTTACGCTGCATATCGGGTCTGCGGAGATCCATAAAACGATATTTAAGACGGAGCTCCTCTTTAACGTCGCTGTTCTCCTCAATATAGAAGGGAGGTGTCTCGGCAGAGGAAAGAATACGGAGTTCTGTAACCTCTATCTCGATCTCACCTGTGGCCATATCCTTATTAACGGCACCCTCGCCTCTTGCACGGACAGTACCCTTGGCAGCAAGCACATACTCGCTACGTACTTTGGCAGCCTTTTCATAGAGCTCGGCATTGTCGGTATTGAAGAAAAGCTGAACAATACCTGAAATATCACGAAGGTTGATGAAGTTAACTCCGCCAAGGTTTCTTACGGAGTTGGTAAATCCCATAAGCACAACTTCTTTGCCGATATCGGCAGAGGAGAGTTCTCCGCATTTATGGGTTCTTTTTAATCCATTGAGTGATTCGTACATTATGATGACTTCCTTTCGGTTAATTTATTTTATCAGGTCGGCGATTGCATCTGCAGTGAGTGCTACCTCTGCTTCGGTGCCCTCTTCCATGTTCTTAAGACGGGCCTTGCCCTCTGCAATCTCTGTGTCGCCTACTATTATGCTGTATTTGCTACCCAACTTGTTGGCGTATTTCATCTGTGCCTTTACGCTCTTGCCAAGGTGGTCTTTCTCGGCGGACACGCCCTTCTCACGAAGTGCGGTCACAAGGGACTGGGCGAAATAACCGCTATCCTCACCGATATTGCCGATATAGATGTCCACACCTGTCTCGTCGGCAATCTCTATGCCCTGCTCCTCCATGGTGAGAAGCAACCTCTCCATACCGAGGGCGAATCCGCAGGCCGGCATACTGTTGCCACCCAGCTCTTCCACAAGGCCGTCGTATCTGCCGCCACCGCATACGGTGGAATTGGAATTCTTGTTATCCGCTATAATCTCGAACACCGTCTTGGTATAGTAATCAAGACCACGCACGATGAAGGGATCAATCTTATATTCAATGCCCATGGCGGTGAGGTTGCGTTTCACTTTGTCAAAGTGGTCGGCACACTCATCACAGATACTGTCGATAAGCTTGGGCGCGTTCTTCACTATATCTTTACAGATAGGGGATTTGCAATCGATTATCCTCATGGGGTTTTTCTCAAACCGCTCTCTGCAGGTCTCGCAGAGGTTATCGTAATTGGCACTCAAAAACTCCTTGAGTTTCTTATTGTACTCCTTACGACAGGTGGGGCAACCGATACTGTTGATATTGAGTGTAAGGTTTTTAAGGCCCAATCTCTTGTAAAGCATCATGGGGAGTGCCATAATCTCTGCATCAAGGGAAGGCTCTTTTGATCCGTAAACCTCTACACCAAACTGGGAGAACTCTCTGTATCTTCCTGCCTGAGGCTTTTCGTAGCGGTAGCACTTGATCATATAGTAAACCTTAATCGGCTGTGGCTCATTGAAGAGGCCGTGTTCTATATATGCTCTTGCGGCGGATGCGGTGCCTTCGGGACGAAGAGTGATACTGCGGTCACCCTTATCCAGGAAAGTATACATCTCCTTGCCAACCACGTCGGTGGTGTCGCCTACTCCCCTCTCAAAAAGCTCAGTATGCTCAAATACGGGAGTGCGGATTTCCTTGATATTGAATTCATTGCAAATCTTCTTGATTTCTTTTTCGATATATTGCCATTTGTACGACTGGGAAGGCAAAACATCTGCCGTACCCTTAGGTGCTTTTGTTATCATTTCCTTCAATTCCTTTCAGATGATGCTTAATAACCGAATATACCCTCTAAGGACTCGTCCTTCTCTACCCAATCCTCACGGACATTTATGATAGTGAATTTGTCGGGGGTGTTTCTTACGATAACAGTCTCAATACCTGCGTTGATGATAAGACGCTTACACATACTGCAGGAAGATGCGTCGGGCACGAGATTGCCTGTGCCTACCTCTTTACCTACGAGATAAAGGGTGGCGCCTATCATCTCTTTCCTTGCGGCGCTGATGATAGCATTTGCTTCGGAATGCACACTGCGACAAAGTTCATATCTCTCGCCTCTTGCGATGTTGAGCTTTGCTCTTATACATTCGCCTACGTCCATACAGTTCTTTCTGGCACGGGGTGCGCCTGTGTATCCTGTGGAAACTATCTCGTCGTTGCATACAATAATTGAGCCGTAGTTTCTTCTCAGGCAAGTTCCTCTCTCTGCTACCGTCTCTGCGATATCAAGATAATAATTGTGCTTGTCTTTTCTGCTCATTTTACTGCCTCCGTTTAATATATTCTGATTAGTTTCCCGCCTGCTTCAAAAGCTCTTCGGCATTGGCCAGGGTGATATCCGTCACCGTCTGTCCGCCGAGGGTGCGGGCGAGTTCGTATATTCTCTTGTCATGACTTAAATGTTCTACATTAGTGACCGTTCTGCCGTCTGATACCGTCTTCTCTATGAGGTAGTGGTCATCCGCCATAGCGGCTATCTGGGGAAGGTGGGTGATGCATATTATCTGTCCGCTTTGAGAGATTGCCTTGAGCTTCTCACCGATACGCTGGGCAGCATGTCCGCTTACTCCTGTATCAATCTCGTCAAACACCAAAGTCTTTACCCCACTATCTGAATTAAGCACCGTCTGCACGGCAAGCATAATCCTTGAAAGTTCACCGCCTGATGCTATCTTGGTGAGGGGTTTGAACTCCTCGCCCACGTTGGTGCAGATGAGGAATTCCACATCATCTCTGCCCCTGGCGGTGTAATCAGTCTGCTCTATCTTAATTGTGAACTTCACTCTCGCCATATCCAACTCGGCAAGTTCTTTCTCTATCCGTCCTGAAAGTATCTTGCCCTGCCCTTTGCGAAGGGCGGTAAGTTCGTCTGCCAGTTTCTCCCTATCCCGCTTCAAGTGGGTAAGCTCCGTCTCAAGCTCTGCTGCGATCTCGTCGGCACGGGTGATGCTGTCTGCCTCTGCCTTTGCCTTGCCGAGATATTCCAAAATCTCATCAATGGTGGCCCCGTACTTGCGTTTGAGATTATATATAAGGTCTAACCTGTCCTCCACCTGCTGAAGCTCGTAGGGTTCATAGGTAAGGGAATCTATGTATTTGCGAAGGGAACGTATCTTATCCGACAGTTCATACACTAAGTCATTGAGTTCTTCGTGGATGGCTTTAAGCTCACCGTCATACTCGGCCACCTCGCCAATGGTGTTAAGTCCGTCCCACAAAAGATCGTTGGCAGAACGTTGTCTGTCGTCCCCGTCATAGAGGGATGCGTATGCACTCTGGGCATTACCCGCTATGCGCTCGGCATTCTCTAGGGTGATTCTTCTGTCATTCAATTCTTCGTCTTCACCGACTGTGAGGTCGGCTGCTTCTATCTCGTCTATCTGGAATTTAAGCATATCCAGACGTCGTATCTTCTCCTGCTCGTCACTTTTGACTGACTGGAGCAATTCTTCCTTCTCTTTGATAAGGGCATGCACCTTGCTGTATTTGGCTATGATATCCTCTGCCTCTTTACCCGATACCGCATCCAGCATACGAAGATGGTTCTTCTTGGAAAGCAAGGTGGTATTCTCGTGCTGACCGTGGATATTTATCAGGTACTCTCCCACCTCTTTGAGCACACCACTGGTGGTGGGAAGGCCGTTAATGCGTACTGTGTTCTTACCGTCGGCTGAGATCTCTCTGGTGATTAACACTTCACCGTCATTACCCTCTATACCGTATTCCTCGGAAAGAATCCTCTCGGTGTCAGCGTCTATGGTGAATACACCATCAACCCTTGCCTTCTGCTCGCCCGTGCGGATGATATCTTTATCCGCCCTCTGCCCACGAAGAAGGTTAAATGAATCTATGATAATTGATTTACCTGCACCCGTCTCACCCGTGAGGATGTTAAATGAAGGCCCGAACTCTATCTCGGCACTCTCTATAACGGCTACATTCTTAATAAAAATTCTGCCCAGCAACGCCTACACCACCTTTCCCTGAATATCGTGGTATTTATATTCTTATGCGATATACCTTTTCAAATCATCACACACACGTTTTGCGGTATGCTCACTGCGTACCACCATCATAATGGTATCATCCCCCGCTATAGTGCCGAGGACATCCTCCATTACATACATATCCAATGCATGACCTACCGCCTGAGCCGCACCCGTCATAGTCTTTAACACTATAACGTTTACTGCATAATCAACACTTATAAGGCACTGACGTAGCACCGCTTCCTGACGAGAAGCATTTGCCTTGGCCTCCTCCTTGGGAAGAGCGTATCTGTATTCACCGTCAGATCCTACGGTTTTCACCACACGAAGCTCCTGCAAATCTCTGGACACAGTAGCCTGAGTCACGTTATAACCTGCGTTTATAAGCTGCTCCGTAAGGTCGCTCTGGGTGGATATGGGGCTATTTTTTATAAGGGATAATATCTTTTCCTGTCTGTCAAGTTTAGACATATTCTCTCATTCCTTCAATTACTTATTTTCTTGCGAAGTGTCTCATAAAAACTCATACCATTAAGACGTATAAGCCGTGTCTTGTCAGGGTATGGGGTGATTATTACCTTATCACCGGGGTTGAGGTTCTCACCCGTCTGTCCGTCAGCAGTAAGCACTGATGTGCGCCCGCGGTTGTCGGATATCACTGCCGTCACCCGTTTGGATGCGGGAATCACAAGGGGACGAGCCGAAAGGGCATGGGGGCAAATGGGGGTAATTATTATAAGCTCCATTGCGCTGTCTGCCACAGGTCCGCCTGCGGAAAGGGAGTATGCGGTAGAGCCCGTGGGAGTGGCAAATACCACACCATCGGCATTGTATGAGCCGACAAAATCCTCACCCACATAAACCTCGGTGGATACCAGTTTCTTAAAAGATGCACCCGATATCACCATATCGTTTAAGGCCTTGTGCTCGGCGATCACCTTGCCGTCCCGCACAACCTCTGCCTTTATCATAAATCTCTCCTCAATGGTGTAGTCACCGCTGATGAGTTTATCAAGACTATTTTCAATACTATCCACATCAACCTCTGCAAGGTACCCTACCTTGCCAAGGTTAATGCCCATAACGGGCAGGTGTGTGCCACAGGCCAGGCGGGCGCAACGAAGCAACGTACCGTCACCGCCGAGAACAATCAATGCATCGGCATCTGCACAAGCATCATTAAACTTTGCAAGATCCATAAAGGACACCACCTGCACTTTGGCCTCTAGATACGAGGTAACACGGCTCGTCACCGAAAGGTCACGATCCTTGCCTGCGTTGGTGTAAACAGCAACCTTTTTCATCAACAGTTCTCCTTTCAAGCGGGCATACTCACCCAAAATATTATACCATTTTGATTATACACAATTTTATACCTTTATGCAATAGTTTTGCATAAAAAAACAGAGGTTCATTTGAAGAACCTCTGTCTTAAATTAAAGCTCAAAAATTATTTAATCTTTTTAGCGTCTTTGCCCTTGAAAAGTACCCAGAACTGACCTGCAATGAAGATTGAGGAGTAGGTACCTGCTACTATACCGATAATAAGGGGAAGAGCAAAGTCTTTGATTGAGGGAACGCCGAGAATATATACCATTACGATTGTAAGAAGGGTTGTGATGGTAGTATTGATAGAACGTCCGAGTGTCTGCCAGATACTCTTGTTAACGAGATCTGAGAAGCTTTCCTTCTTGAGGAAGCGGGTGTTCTCTCTGATTCTGTCAAAGATAACGATTGTAGCATTGATAGAATAACCGAGAATTGTAAGGATAGCCGCTATGAAGGATGTGTTTACAGGGAAGCGGAAGATAGCATAGATGGAAATCATAGCGAGCATATCGTGGGTAAGTGCCAACACAGCAGAGATACCGGAGAGCACTTCGAAACGGAAGGTGATGTAGATGAGCATAAGGATTACTGCAATGCAGATAGAAAGTGCTGCATTGGACCAGAGCTCTTTACCTACGTTAGCAGATACGTTGTCTACAGAGAGAACTGTAGAATCAGCAAATGCCGCCTTGAGTGCCTCGGTAACCTTTGAACGAAGCTCGGTGTCGATGGGAGTGGTCTTGATAACTGCACTGTTGTCATCTGTCTTCTGTACGGAAGAAACAGTAACGCCTTCTACGTCGTCAACTGCTTTTCTGATTGCGGGCTCGTCATAAGCTGTGCCGAGATCCACGTAGATAGCAGTACCGCCTGTGAAATCGATATCGGTGTTAAGGCCGCCGTTGATACCAAAGCAGATACCGCCGATTATGAACAAAATAAGTGAAATAGCGAAGAAAATGTTTCTTTTTTCAACAATATTAAACATTCTGTTTGCCCCCTTTCACGCCACTGTAGAGCTTGGGATTTTTGAGATTGAAACCAATCATCTGACGGAGCAGGAACTTGGTTAAGAAGATTGCGGTGAACATACTTACTAAAGTACCGATGAAGAGGGTAATAGCAAAGCCCTTGATAGTACCTGTACCGAATACGTAAAGTACGGCAGCAGCAATCATAGTGGTGATGTTGGAGTCAACGATAGCGGAGAACGCTCTCTTGAAGCCTGCATCAACGGAAGCACGGATGGTCTTGCCGTTTGAAAGCTCTTCTTTGATACGCTCAAAGATGATTACGTTAGCATCAACTGCAGTACCGATAGTGAGGATGATACCTGCAATACCAGGGAGTGTGAGGTTGATTCTGCATACTGCGAGGATAATCGCAACGATTGATACGTAACCAACGAGGGATACGGATGCGATGAAACCGCACATTCTATACATAATAATCATAAAGAGAATTACGAGGAGCAAACCGATTGCACCTGCGAGCAAGCTGTTTTCAAGTGCCTTCTCACCGAGCTGAGGACCAACACTGCGGAGCTCAACGTCTTTAAGTGCGAAGGGGAGCTGACCTGACTGGATCTGACCTGCCAAGGTCTTTGCCTGATCGGAGGTGAAGTCACCTGTGATCACGCAGTCTTCACTGTCGATTTTCTCGGATACTCTGGGAGCAGAAATACCTGCTTCGTCGAGGTAGATAGCAATGTAGTTCTCACCGTCTGCATAGCCGGAGATTTTCTCTGTAGCTTCAGCGAATTTCTTGCGACCTTCGCTGGTGAGCTGGAGCTGTACGAGGTAACCCTTGGTGCCGGAAGCATCCATTGCCTCATAAGCTGCCTTTGCGCTCTTAACATCTGTGCCGCCTTCCAATACGATATTGTTGTCTTTATCGCGGAAGGTGAGCTTTGCAGTAGCGCCGAGGAGAGCAACTGCCTCTTCGGGATTGGTGATTGAGGGAATCTCAACACGTACTCTCTTGTCGCCCTGCTGTGATACTGTGGCTTCATAGTAACCCTGAGTATCAAGACGATTTCTGAGTACCGCCTTAACTGCGGTCATATCGTCCTCTGATACTGCTGCCTCGGTGTCTGCCTCAAATACGATTACAGAACCGCCTGCGAGGTCAAGACCTCTCTTGATACCGTTGTCGGGATCGAGTGCTTTCGGAATCTGGAAGTTTCCGATTGTAAGTCCGCAAGCAGCTACATACGCCAAAATAGCAATAACTAAAACTGCAAGTGTGAACTTTGCAATGCTTTTTGATTTCATTTCTTATCCTCCTTAAAAATTTTATGAAATAAATACCTGAAATCCATCAAATTATCAGATAAAAGCAATTTTTCTCGGATACAAACGGGATTACATTAATATCTCCTGACGGGCCTGTCCCGTAAGTGACATCAGACAGCGCCATACAAAACGCCGTGTTGCCCATAGTGCCTTCCTCTCCGCCTGATACGGTGGTGGGAAGCTCTGCTATAAACTGACTCCGAGGTAAAGGAGCCTTGCTCATGCCGGGGCTCACCCCTGCAATCTTCTCGGGACGTACACTTGGCATAAACCAATATACCCCGTCACCCTCTGATGCATACGCCACGCCAAAGGATGCCCCCTGCCCCAAAACGAGCAGAGCGCACAGAAAATATACAATGATTTTTCTGCTGTTTGACATATCCATCAGTTCCTCAAAATCAAAATAACATACTTTAACATTATACAATTTTTACATAAAAAAGTCAATATGAACATTGAAATTCACATTGACTTTAAGACACTATTTAATCACCTTCACAAGCACACAACTCTCGCCACTGCTGTTGGCAAGTTCCACCTGCACAGATTCTGCATCAGATACGGATGAAATCCTTACTTCCTCGTCCCTGAGTATCTCCTTGCGGTACTTGACGGAAAGCTCTGTGAAGTCAAAATCTTCAGGGATAGACTCAAGGGCTATCTCTATGGATTTGACGTTATTTAAGTGGCGGTTGGTGTCAAGATCACGTCTTTCAATACTGCGACTTGTGTATACCTCGCCATCGGATACGGGTTTAAGGCTTATATAGGGCAAGCCGTTGTCCTCCTCGGTGATGCAGTCAAAAGCATCACTCACCTCGGCGGGCACCTTCATAATGCGACGCTTCTCCATATCCACCAGATACCATACCGCAGTGGCAATCACACAAAGCTTGCCGCCCTGATACAGTTCATACTTACGGGGTGAACGGATACCCGTCATATCCATAATGCCTGTGTCAATGGTGACCTTGTCCTGCTTGATGGGGTTTAATATCTTCACACGCCAACCCTCCAAAAGCCACGCCGCACTCTCGGGCATAACGGCGGTTGAGCCAACACTGTCGGAATGGCGCACAGATATATCCTGCAATAATTCCAGAATCGCACTTACCTTTATATTGCCACCACAGTCAAGGTCGCCGTAGCGGAATTCATAATCCTTTGAAAACATAATTCTTTCTCCCAATCTTATTTAATGATTTTATTATACATGATTTTTATTTGATTTTCCATCATTTATTTAAGAAACATATGAAGAAGTTTGGCATACAGTTTGTTTTTATACGGCTGATAACGCATCGGCAAATCAAGCCAGGTCTTTTTATCCATAACTGATTTGTAATGAGAAAATGCGTCAAATCCGTCTTTGCCGTGGTATGAACCCATCCCGCTTTCACCAACGCCGCCAAAGCCCATTTCGCTCGTGGCAAGGTGAACTACCACATCGTTGATGCAACCTCCGCCGTAGGAAAGCTCTTTTGTAACACGGTCAATATGCTTTTTATTGCTTGAAAACAGATATAAAGCAAGGGGCTTATCCTTATCCTTCAACTCATCAACCAGGTTGTCGAAGTCATCAAATGTAAGTACCGGCATAATAGGCCCAAAGATTTCCTCGCCCATGACCGCATCGGCTTCTGTAACATTATCCATTACAGTAGGTGCAATCTGATTGGTTTTGCTATTTGCTTCGCCACCGATGACAACCTTGCTTTTGTCAATAAGTCCGCAAAGTCTATCAAAATGTCTTTCGTTGATTATTTTTCCATAATCCTTATTTTCAAGAGGATTATCACCGTATTGCTTCTTTATCTGCTTAACAACCTCGGCTATAAACTTATCCTTCACAGAACTTTCGCAAAGAATGTAGTCAGGCGCAACACAAGTCTGACCGCAGTTTAAGTATTTACCAAACACGATTCTTTTTGCTGCAAGTTTAATGTTGGCACTATCATCTACGATACAGGGGCTTTTGCCTCCAAGTTCTAACACGGCAGGGGTCAAATGCTCGGCGGTTTTACGAAGTACTTCCTTACCAACCGCCTGACTCCCCGTGAAGAAAACAAAATCAAACTTCTGCTCTAAAAGTGCCTGGTTTTCTGCTCTGCCTCCCGTTACAACTGCAATGTATTCAGGGGCAAAACATTCGGTTATGATTTTTTCGATAATCTTACTTGTTGCAGGAGAATATGCACTCGGTTTAACTATCGCTGTGTTACCTGCAGCAATAGCATCCGCAAGGGGATCAAGGGTTAAAAGAAAAGGGTAATTCCAAGGGCTCATAATAAGAGTGTTGCCATACGGAACAGGTTGCTTAAAACTGTGTGATGCAAAATTAGTAATCGGAGTCGCAACCGTTTTTCTTCTTGCAAATCTTTTTGTGTGCCTGATCATATACGAAATTTCAGACAACACAAGACCGCTCTCGCACATAAAACCTTCAAAATGGCTTTTGCCAAGGTCAGATGTCAATGCGTCATTTATCTCTGTTTGGTATTTCTTCACGGTCGCATAAAGGTTTTTCAGCTGTTCAATGCGGAATTTAACCGGAATTGTAGCTCCGCTTTTATAATATTTCCTCTGCCCTTCAAGCAAAGCACCAATCTGCTCATTTGTCATTTTGCTCACTCCAATCTGCAATTTTATAATAGAAGCTTTCCAGTTCTTTTCTCGTCATAAGCTTTGGCACGGGATAAAGGGGATTCGCTTCCTTTTCCGCATGGTTTGCCATTGAGGGAATATCCTCTTTTCTGATTCCTTCCAGTTTATCGGGAATACCCATATCCTTATTCAGCTTCTTTACTGCCGAAATAAACTTTTTCGCACCCGCTTCATAAGAATCCTTTTCATCACATACACCTGCGGCTATGGCAAGCATATAAAGTTTCTTATACACACATTCTCCATAAGCTTCAAGTACATAAGGCATAATTACCGCATTGGCAAGACCGTGGGGTGTCCCGTATTTTCCGCCGAGGGAATGGGCAACTGCATGAACATATCCCACATAGGATTTTGAAAAGGCAACCCCTGCATTGTAAGCCGCCAGAAGCATATTTTCTCTTGCGGTATGGTTTTTTCCGTCGGAGTATGCATCATACACATTTTCGAATATAAGCTTTGTGGCTTCCAGCGCAAGTTTTCGGGTCTCCTTCGTGGTAGAACGGCCGATATATGCTTCCACGGCGTGGGTAAGAGCATCCATTCCCGTTGTTGATGTCAGATGGGGCGGCAATGTATATGTAACAGAAGCATCAAGCACCGCATAATGGGGAATCAAAGGGAAACTCATAAGCGCATATTTATGTTGTTTTTCACTATCTGTGATAATAGATGCCAGGGTAACCTCGCTTCCTGTTCCTGCCGTAGTGGGAACAGCAATAAGAGTCGGCAATTTGCGAAGCACACGGAGAATTCCCTTCATCTGTCCTACGGCTTTTTTAGGATATGCCACCCTTGCTCCTACCGCTTTTGCACAGTCCATTGATGAGCCACCGCCGATTGCAATAAGGCAGTCGCAATTATTTGATTTGTAAACCGACAATGCCTCTTCTACATTTTTAACCGTGGGATTGGGCATGGTTTTATCGTAAATCTTATAATCAACCCCACCCTTTTCCAACGCTTCTTCAAGGGGTGAAACAAGTCCGTTGCTTATAATTCCTTTATCTGTGACGATAAGCACGGATTTAATATTTTCACTTTTGAGCACATCGCCGAGCTCTGCACACGAACCAATGATTTTTGGCTCTCTGTACGGAAGAACAGGCAATGCAATACGAAACGCCGTTTGAAACACACGGCAAAAAGCTGATTTAATAAAAAACATAGTTGTCCCCTCTTTTTAATATGCTTTTGCTGTTTTGTCAATATTTTCACTGATGATATTAAGGCAACGATAAAATATTGCTCTGTCTTCGTCAGAAATACCGGCACTCATTTCATCCAATACTGCACAAATCTTGTCTGCAATTCTTTTTCCTGCACGGGCTCCTCTCTCTGTAAGCTCAAAAGGAGCATTATACCTCTTCTTGCTGTCGGATTTGCACACAAGATACCCGTTCTTTTCAAGATAATCAAGACTTCGGGATATTGTTGCTTTATCTTCTTCACAGCGCTCACAAAGGTCCTTTGATGTCAGCTCTTTCGATATATACAAATAATACAGGCACGAAATGTGCGGACTTCTGAGTTCATAATTCGCCATTTCTTCATTCTTGATTTTGCGTATATTTCTGTTTATTCGGTTTAACAAAACCGTAAAAGTCTCAAACCTCTCAACCATCTGTAAAACCTCCCGTATATACACTTGTTGAAACTTCAACAAACATATTATAACAAGAACTTGTTGAAATGTCAACAAGTTTGAAAATGTTATGGCGTGTTTTATAATAAACCATTCGAACAAAAAAGGACAATGGAATTATCCATTGTCCTTTTAATATATTTATTTGTTGGCGATTGGCTTCTGCGACTCGCTCTCTCGCTCGCGCCATACTCGGTATGGCTTTTTGCTCGCTTACGGTTCATTTCGATTGCTTCGCAATCTCATTCACCGGCGATTGGCTTCATTGTGGGGAGCTTTGCTCCACCATTTTCAACATAAGATAATAAAGCTCGTTTGTCGTTATACGTCATTTTTCATCATCCCAAATGTATGAATATAAATTAATAAATGTCATACTCTAACTACTTTTGGGCGTAAATTGGGCGTATGGTTGGGCGTAAGTTAAATATGTTTATTAATATAACTACAATGTTAGTATTCCAAGTTTTTTTCTCATATTCTTTATTCAAACTTAAAAGCATACCTATGTTATCAAATACTAATTATTGTTTGTAGTTATTTGTCACTCTAATCCCATTAAGTGTTGAGTTAACAACTCACTTAATTTAGTTTGTTGTTGTTCATTCGACGGAAAATGTTTTGACGTAAGACTTAATTGCTT
>JAZOWA010000064.1:0-3957 GCA_045659025.1 Clostridia bacterium | reverse complement strand
GAACCTATCACCCACAGGATCACTCCCACACACAGGAAGAAGCAGGAGATGCAGCCCAGAATCTGAACAATGGTAATCACCTTAGGTTGAGTAGTCCTAACCACAGTATCAGAGCCAATACCATTCATACCGGAGGAATTGGCCAATGCATACAGGTTGTGGTGGCAGGCATTGCGCATAGCATTCACAACCACAGGATCATTTTTATATTTGGTCAGCTGAGTATTGACATACCACAGCATAGCATCAAAGGTAGTAACGCCACCGGCCAGAATGCCATCTACACCGTTACAGTAGTTGACCAGCACGTTATCGGTAATGGACATACCATTGCTGCCCCACTCACCTCGCATAATTCCGGTCATCAGTCCCTTGTGACCGCCGGACCAAGTAGTCCCCCAGCGGGTGTAAGCGGTCATCACACCATTCCCGCCGTTCTCCTCCAAAGGCTTCTGGAATGCCTTCAGGTAGATCTCACGGGCAGCCTGCTCTCCTACCCATACCGCCTGCCCCAGACGATCCTGCTCACAATCGTTGAGGGCAAAGTGCTTCATCACAACGTCAACACCCTTGTCCTGAATTCCCTTAACCTCAGCACCACCCATCTCTCCGGCCAAAAATCCATCCTCAGAATAATACTCAAAGTTTCTTCCTCCATAAGGAGTACGATGAGTATTGCTACCGGGGCCATACAGACAAACAACATCAGCTGCCAGACAGTTGTTGCCGATCATATTGCCCACCTCATACATTAGCTCAGTATGAAAGGTAGCCGCCATCACATCCTCAGAAGTGAAGGCAGTGGGATCTACATCACCCAGCCCTGCACCAAACAGTGCGGCAGTCAACCCCTGAGGCCCGTTCTCGTCGCGTGCACCAGGCGCATTGACAGAAACAGCAGGCATTCTCCAATGAAAGGAGTCACCGATCATGGAAACCATTTCCTCAAAGGTCAGCTGATCCAACAGCTTTTCCCAATCAGGATCGTCAAAGTTCTTTCCAATCATGTCATACAGCTTCATTCCGTTATCCGCACCCATAACAGGCATATTTACAATCCCGTAATTGCTTGGATCATACTGAACGTCCTGAAGTTCCCGGATCATCGTCTCGGTCAGAGTCAGCTTGTAAATTTCAGCAGGCCAGGTTCCCTCCCAGTCGCTGCGGGAGAGATAGGTGATGGAATCATCGTTGCCCTCATACAGATTCAGGTCTGCATTGGATAGCTGGTTGGTAATAGGACTACCGTTAAGAGAGATGGCATAGGTAGCGGCATCCAGATTATCCTCTGTCCACTTCCAGGTCAGTCCTGCATTGCCGTCAGCATCCATGCCGTCAGCGGTGGTATATCCTTTGGCAGATAAAATATTATTGACTGCATTATGGGCATCGGTGGCCACGGTCAAATAGTAATCGCCCTCATCCAGAACATACGTTGCCGCACCGTAGGCATCGTAGGAGGCCAAGTCCCGCTTGTCCACATAGATTGTCAGAATTTCTGATACTCCGGGACTTAATATCTCCGTTTTATCAAATCCACACAGGGCCACAGCAGCTTTTTCTACTCCATTTTCCTTGTCGTACTCGGTATAGGGGGACTGGAAATAGACCTGTACAGTCTCCTTTCCTGATACCCCCCCTGTATTGGTCACCTTTACAGATACTTCATACTGATCCCTGGCAGCATTGTACTTCACAGTCATATCACTATAGTCAAATGTGGTATAACTCAAACCAAACCCAAAGGGGTATGCTACATCATCGCTGTAAACGTAGTTTCCGGCATTTCCGGTCCCCATTACGGCATCTTCATAGCGGGTCTCATAGTACTTATAACCCACATAAATGCCTTCCTGATAAATCATATAGGACTTGGCACTGGAGGGAATGACCTCCTCGCTGTACCCCTCATAGATAGTGGGCACAAAGTTCTGCATAGCAGGAGAGGAATAGTTGTCGTAGCAGTAGGTATCCACCAGACTTCCGGAGGGGTTCACCTTACCGGCCAGAATATCAGTCACTGCATTGGTACCACTGATACCCACACCGCCTACCCACAGACAGGCATCCACATCATAACGATTATCCTTTAGGAAGTCTACCTGAAGGGCATTGGATGAGTTAATGAGTACCACAATACTCTGAATCCTTCCGGCAGCCTTCATCTCAGACGCCCACTTCATCATCTCCTGTTCTTCTTCACTCAAAGCCAGATAATTATAGGCACGGAATTCCAGATCATAGCCTTCCCCGCCTACACGTGAGATGGTAATAATAACTGCATCCCCGTATTGGGCAAAAGAATTTTTTACGTTATCAGGATAGACAGAGACCGGAACCTCTGCAATGGATGCCTGACCTGCCAGTGCACCACTCTCACCTTCAGATAATGCACGATTATAAGATGCTCCCTCGCCGGTCAGATAGAAGTCCCACAGAGTGGGATTGACTTCCAGACCGGATTTTTCCAACGCAACTTTCAGATTATCCGCTTCCGATGCATCCACATTTCCGGAACCAGTCCCTCCATACACAAGATTGACAGAACTGGAAGACAGGGTACTCACCTTGGCTCCCTGTGCCAGAGGAAGCGCACCGTTATTCATCAGCAGTGCAGCCCCTTCCGCTTCTACCTGATAGCATAGCTCATCTCCTCTGGAATACATCTCATCATTCGTTCCAAAATCCATTGTGTAGTAGTTGGCCTGTTTATCTTCGTTTTCCAACTCCCAGAACGTACCACCCACAAAAGCAGCCACCGTGTTATCAAAAGTGGACAGCGCCAAATACAGAGGAACAAATATAATTGAAAGAATCAGTGTGACGATCGTAAGCAGCTTAAATGGGAAAACCAGTTTTTTCTTGCGTTGCTTATATGCTTTTTTCAATGTCTCTCTCCGATTCTTCATTTCTTCCATATAACCTCCGCTCCTTAGACAAGGTGATTTATTCCGGAAATTCTATATAGATTCAAGTATTACACCCAGTTTGCACTCTTATTCTTCTCTTTCTTAAGCTGATAGCCGGGATTCGGACGATCAACTCTTCGGAATATTGCCTCATCACTGCACTCACCCGCCACAGCCTGAATCTTCAGTTCTTCTTGAAGAGGAAGATAAAAGGTAAATATTTTATTTCCACTTGCCCGTGCAATACATTCTCCCTCTACAACCAAAGAAACTTCTCTCTGATTTGAATAGATCTTAAGTTCAATCTCTTTCTCCGTACGGTCTGTGTACCGCTTGGAGCAGATATGGACAAAAGGTTCCTCACTCCACCACGCCTTGTAGAGATAGAAACTGTCCTTCTTGATCTTACGGTCAAAGGTAATCAAGCCCTTATGGTTCATTCCCGGCTCCCCCCCCTGATCCCGGGCATCTGCGGCAAAATCGAACATATTCCACACATAGGTTCCCCACAAAAAGGGGTGACGTTCAAAACACCCCAACATATACTCATGGTACAGGGTCTGGTACTCTTCGGTGTGATCACCACGACGTGGTTTTGAGGAGTGAAGGTTGGGCATTCCCTCTGCACCGTATTCCGAGTAACCCAGACAGCGTTTGGGCCACTTTTTGTGGAAGAATTTCATAAAGCAGTCGTTGAGGAACAGCCCCGGCACATACCATCCCAGATACAGGTTGTAGGCCACGATATCCGATATGTGCACTACCTTCCAGAATGGATTGCACATGGCATAGCAGGCCAGTGTGGTTGGGCGAGTATGATCCATCTTATGACACAAGTCATTCAGAATTCGGTGATTTTCCAGCATATCAGCAGTATCTTGGGTGGAAATGGTAATCTCATTGGACAGACCCCACATCACAACACAGGGATGATTGTAGTTCTGGACAATCAGTTCTTTCATCTGCTCTACGGTATTTTCCCGGCCATTTGGCATATGCTCCGAGATATAGGGAATCTCTGCCCATACCACCATACCGTACCTGTCAC
>JAZOWA010000063.1:0-38312 GCA_045659025.1 Clostridia bacterium | reverse complement strand
ATGATACAGAATAAGGGGGAGTATTTTCATAATTTTTTGCCATTACGATGTTTACAGCTGACGTAGTTAATATTAATACAAGAAATAAACTGATGATTTTTTTCATAATAAATTTTCCTTTCTATGCTCGCACAACCTCTTTGAATATATGTTTTCAATATGGGTGCGATGTATAATTTGTGTGCACAAGTATATTATAGTCCGTATATGGGCAATTGTCAACAAAAATCCAATAAATTATACTGAATACATAAAAAATATAATTGGAGATTGTTGAAATGATTGTCTTTAACAAGTTGTGGGAAACCATGCGGGAAAAGAAGGTATCCCAATATCAGTTGATTAAAAAATACGGTTTCAGCACAGGTCAGCTTGACAGATTGAGGAAAAATCAGAATGTGAATTCATATACATTAAATACACTATGTGAAATTCTGGACTGTTCACTATCGGACATAGCGGAATACAAAAGCGAAGAAAATAAATAGACACGCCACAAGGTATATACCCTTGGGCGTGTCTGTTTTTGTTATCACTATTAAGCAAAACCCTCGCTTGAAACAAGCGAGGGTTAATTTGTAAAAAATTATTATTTCATTGCCTCTTCGATAGCAACGGCAACTGCAACGGTCATACCAACCATGGGGTTGTTACCTGCGCCGATAAGACCCATCATCTCAACGTGGGCAGGAACGGATGAAGAACCTGCAAACTGAGCATCGGAGTGCATACGACCCATTGTATCTGTCATACCATAAGAAGCGGGGCCTGCTGCCATGTTATCGGGGTGGAGAGTTCTGCCTGTACCGCCACCTGATGCAACGGAGAAGTATTTCTTACCCTGCTCGATACATTCTTTCTTGTATGTACCTGCAACGGGGTGCTGGAAGCGGGTGGGGTTGGTGGAGTTACCAGTGATGGAAACACCAACATTTTCAAGGTGCATGATTGCAACACCTTCACGAACATCGTCCGCACCGTAGCAACGAACTTTAGCTCTCTCACCATTTGAATATGCTTTTTCAGAAACTACGTTAACTTTACCTGTAGCATAATCAAACTCTGTCTTTACATATGTGAAGCCGTTGATTCTGGAGATAATCTGTGCAGCGTCTTTACCGAGACCGTTGAGGATTACTCTGAGGGGCTCATTTCTAACTTTATTAGCACTTCTTGCGGTACCGATAGCACCTTCAGCAGCTGCGAAGGACTCGTGACCTGCGAGGAATGCAAAGCACTTGGTTTCTTCTCTAAGGAGCATAGCGCCGAGGTTACCGTGGCCAAGACCAACCTTTCTGTCATCTGCAACAGAACCATCGATACAGAATGCCTGAAGGCCTTCACCGATAACTTCTGCAGCATCAGCAGCACATTTGCAACCTCTCTTAATAGCAAGTGCAGCACCTACTACATATGCCCAGCCTGCGTTTTCAAAGCAGATAGGCTGAATGTCTTTAACGATTTTGTAAGGATCAAAGCCCTTATCCAAGCAAATCTTATGCGCTTCCTCGATAGAAGCAATGCCGTTTGCATTAAGAACTTTATTGATATTATCTATTCTTCTTTCATAGCTTTCAAACAATGCCATTGTACTTATCCTCCTTTAATTATTCGTGACGGGGATCAACCATCTTAGCAGCATCTGCAACTCTGCCGTAGGTACCTGTAGCACCCTTCAAAGCTTCGTTTGCGTCTGTGCCCTTCTTGATGGCATCCATCATCTTGCCGAGGTTTACGAACTCATAACCGATAATCTCATCATCAGCGTCAACGGCTACCTTTGTAACATAGCCTTCTGCCATTTCGAGATATCTGGGGCCTTTTGCCAATGTACCGTACATTGTACCCACCTGGCTACGGAGACCTTTACCAAGGTCTTCAAGACCTGCGCCGATAGGAAGACCGCCCTCGGAGAACGCTGTCTGAGTTCTACCGTAAACAATCTGGAGGAAAAGCTCTCTCATTGCTGTATTGATAGCATCACACACGAGGTCGGTGTTGAGTGCTTCAAGAATTGTCTTGCCGGGAAGAATCTCAGATGCCATAGCAGCTGAGTGTGTCATACCGGAGCAACCCAATGTCTCAACAAGTGCCTCCTGAATGATACCGTCTTTAACATTCAATGTGAGTTTGCATGCGCCCTGCTGGGGTGCACACCAGCCCACACCGTGTGTAAGACCTGAAATATCACTTACTTCTTTGGACTTAACCCATTTGCCCTCCTGAGGAATAGGAGCGGGACCATGGTTGGCGCCTTTTTTCAATGCGCACATATTCTGAACTTCTGAACTGTAAATCATTTATGTATCTCCTTTCATAAATATATAAAGTTACATTGATAATATTTTATCACACTTTGTCGGGATTAACAAGTAAAACTTCAAAAAAATTATTCGTTTGTCTCCCAGTTATGATAAACTTCCTGAACATCATCATTATCCTCTAACGCATCGATAAGACGCTCCATCATAAGAAGGTCTTTCTCGTCGGTCAAAGTAACGGTGGTCTGGGGAATCATATCCACCTCGGCGGATTCAAAGGTGTAGCCCTTGCCCTCAAGAGCATCACGTACATCACCCATGGAATCGGGCTCTGTGGAAATCTCAAAGTATTCCTCCTCCACACCGAAATCCTCGGCGCCGCAATCCAATGCATCCATCATAACTGTCTCTTCATCAAGGCCGTCTTTATTGATAATGATAATACCCTTTCTGTCGAACATCCAACCTACAGAGCCGGTCTGACCAAGGTTGCCTCCAAACTTATCAAAATAGTGACGAAGGTCGCCTGCGGTACGGTTACGATTATCGGTAAGTGCTTTTACGATAACTGCAACGCCATTGGGGCCGTAACCCTCGTACTGAATATCCTCAAAGTTTGCAAGATCCTGCTCGCCTGCTGCCTTCTTGATGCAACGCTGGATATTATCGTTGGGCATATTATTTGCCTTTGCCTTGGCGATGACGTCTTTAAGACGACGGTTGACCTCGGGGTCGGGGCCTCCCGCCTTGGCAGCTACGGCTATCTCTCTGCCGATCTTGGTATAAATCTTGGCCTTCTGCGCATCAGATTTCTCTTTCTTATGCTTGATATTAGACCATTTGGAATGTCCTGACATTGGTAATACCTCCATTTGTTTCTTAAATGGTGCTGAAATTAAACACCATTATATATTAAACTACAAATCTGCGCCGTTGTCAATCCCGTGGTTATTTTGCCACGAAGGTAACAACGTCTTTCATCTTTGACTCCCAGTAATAATAGTTATGCTCACCGGGGCCTTCTTCGTAGATGTGATCAAAATTCTTTGATTCAAGGAAATCACGGAAGCGAACATTGGTATCATAGAGAAAATCCTCTGTACCGCAGGCCTGATAAATTGAAGGCAAGGGTTTACCGCTTGCAATCAGCTCCTCTGCCAAACGGTAAAGGTCATATTCACTACCCACAAGGTCACTCCTGCCACCTGTGATGAGGTGATTCTCCCTCTCCCACTCGGGATTATTAGCCCAATAAGTGATATCGGTAGCTGCGGACATAACGGCAATCCTGCTGAATTTATCAGGATTCAAAAATCCGATACGAAGCGCACCGTAACCGCCCATAGACAATCCGCCTATGAAGGTGTCTTCCCGCTTATCACTCAAGCGGAACATCCTGCGGGTCATACTGATAAGTTCATCCGACACAAAGGAATAGTACGGTCTGCCATTTACCATATCCGTATAAAAGCTCCTGCCGCCATCGGGCATAACTACCGCTATACCCGCCTCATCCGCATAACGCTCTATATTGGTACGTCTTACCCATGAGCTATAATCGAATTTGAGGCCGTGGAGAAGGTACAACGTCTTGAAATCGCCCGTAACATTACGGGGTATAAGAACTTCAAAGTCTATCCATTGACCCATAACTTCGGAGAATTCCGAACATTTTATAAGCGCCATAATTTTCGCTCTCCCTATAGTATTTTCATATCATATAGTATAAATTAAAACTGTCAAATAATCAAGAAAAACCAAAAACATTGTGAAAAAAAGTTTTCAAAAAAATCTTTACAAATGAAATTTTTAGTGTTAGTGTATATATAATGTAAGAATTTTCGAAAGAGGTGCATCGGGTGGAAAAAATCTGTCGTTTATGGCTCAACACCGTGGTTCAACTACATCGCAACCGCATTGCCAATCTGATTGATACCTTCGGCTCTGCTGAAGCGGTGTACAACCTCAGCGAAGCAGAAGTTGACGCTATAAACTTCATTGACAGCAACGAAAAAGCACTTATCAAAGAAAAGAATACATCCCTTGCAAAAGTGTATCTTAAAAATATCACTGATGACGGTACGAAGTTCATAACCCCCCTTGACGAGGAGTATCCCGTGGGGCTTTTTGACCTTAAGGATTATCCTCAGGGACTTTTTTGCAGAGGTAAGATGCTTGACCTCAACAGCAACATACTCATCAGTATGGTGGGATCAAGAAAATGCACTTCATACGGTTTTGAATGTGCAAAATCCCTTGCACGCAAAGTGGCATCGGAGGGTGCAGTGGTAGTAAGCGGTATGGCGCTTGGTATTGATTCTGCCGCCCACGAAGGTGCACTCAGTGCCAACGCACCCACTATTGCGGTGCTTGGTTGTGGTGTAAACGTGATATATCCCCCATCCAACCGCAGTCTTATGAAGCGGATTATGGAGACGGGGCTTGTGATAAGCGAATATCCCGTAAGCACCAAAACATCAAGATTCACTTTCCCTGAAAGAAACAGAATCATTGCAGGTATGTCTAACGGCGTGGCAGTGATTGAAGCAGATCTTAAAAGCGGATCTCTGATCACAGCACATCTTGCGGAGAAATACGGCAGGGACCTTTTTGCCGTACCGGGAAACATCAACAGTCCTTCCTCCGCAGGCACTAACGACCTCATCAAAAACGGCGCACGGATAGTGACATCTTATAAAGACATCATATCCCTATATAGTGCACGGCTCAAAGAGGTTTGTGCCCACACCCCCGCAAGTAAACCCGCCAATGCATATTCAATCAACGGTTTAGACAATAATGGTAATGAAATATTACAGTATGTCACCGCCGAGCCGAAGACGGTGGATACATTGGCTGCCGAATCAGGAATTGCGGCACACAAGGTAAGCATGGCTCTGCTTATGCTGGAGCTCAACGGCGAGGTTATATCCTGCCCCGGTGGCAGATATTGTCTGTCGTTCAAACAGTAATAATTCCAAGAGAGAAGGTTTTTAATAAATGGCAAAAAATATGGTGATAGTGGAGTCCCCCTCAAAGGCATCCACAATCAAGAAATACCTCGGTAAAAACTACGATGTAATCGCCAGTGTCGGTCATATTGTGGATTTGCCGAAGAGTAGTCTGGGTATTGATGTGAAAAATCGTTTTGAACCCAAGTATATAGTTATCCGTGGCAAAGGCGATCTCGTGAAATCTATAAAGAAATCCGCCAAAGCCTGCGACAAAGTATATCTCGCAACTGACCCTGACCGCGAAGGTGAGGCTATCTCATGGCATCTTGCAAATCTGCTTGAGATTCCCGAGGGTGAGAAGTGCCGTGTGACATTCAATGAGATTACCAAAAACGCAGTTAAGACCGCTATGGGCGAACCCAGAGTGATTGACAAAGACTTGGTAGACGCTCAGCAGGCAAGACGTGTGCTTGACAGAATCGTGGGTTACAAAATTTCTCCCTTGCTCTGGAAAAAAGTAAAGAAAGGTCTCTCCGCAGGTCGTGTGCAATCCGTTGCCGTACGTCTCCTCTGCGACAGAGAGAACGAAATAAACGCCTTCATCCCTGAAGAGTACTGGTCTGTGGATGCTCATCTTTTGCAGAGCAAAAAGAGCTTTGTAGCTAAATACTACGGCAAGAACGGAAAGAAGTTTGTTCCCTCATGCAAAGAGGATGCCGACAGAATCCTCTCCGACCTTGAAGGTGCAGAATTTACTGTGACAGACGTTAAGAAGGGTAAGAGGGAAAAGACCCCTGCTCCACCCTTTACCACAAGTACTATGCAGCAGGAAGCAGGCAGAAAGCTTGGATTTACCACACAAAAGACTATGAGTGTGGCTCAGCAGCTCTACGAAGGTGTGAAACTTGACAACGGCGGTGTATCGGGTCTTATAACATATATGAGAACCGACTCACTGAGAATCTCTGAGGATGTTCAGGCACTTGCCAGAAACATTATTGCAGATACCTACGGCAAGGAGTACATCACTCCCAGTCCGAGAAAATACAAGACAAAGAAAAATATTCAGGATGCCCACGAGGCAATCCGTCCTACAATGCCTGAACTTGCACCCTCAAAGGTGAAAGAATATCTCGCTCCCGATCAGTACAAACTCTACAAACTTATCTGGGAGAGATTTATGGCAAGCCAGATGAGTGATGCTATATACGATACTGTAACTGCAACTGTGGATGCATCAAGCCACACATTCAAGGCGACGGGTTCTACTGTGAAGTTCCCCGGATTCACTGTACTCTACATTGAGGGTACTGACGGTGAGAAAGAGAAAGAGGCGTCTTTGCCCGAACTTTGTGCAGGTGACAAACCCACCCTCAAAGAACTTAAAAGTGAACAGCACTTCACCCAACCCCCTTCAAGATACACCGAGGCATCCCTCGTTAAAGCACTTGAAGAAAAAGGTATCGGCAGACCGAGTACCTACTCCCCCACTATCGCAACCATTATCACAAGAGGTTATTGCGTAAGGGATAAAAAACTCCTGGTACCCACCGAGCTTGGTATGATAGTCACCGACCTTATGAAAGAGCATTTTGCAGATATTGTAAACGAGAAGTTTACTGCTAATATGGAAAGCAAACTTGACGATATTGAAATCGGCAAACACAAATGGTTTGACGTTCTTGAGGAATTCTACCCCAAGTTCTCCGAGGAT
Organism: Clostridia bacterium; assembly: GCA_045659025.1. Lineage (GTDB taxonomy): Bacteria > Bacillota > Clostridia > UMGS1810 > UMGS1810 > SIG455. The sequence continues at coordinate 31,383 of JAZOWA010000063.1, read as the reverse complement.
CTTAAAACCGCAGAGGGTAAGATCGGAAACATCGAGCTTAAAGACGAAGTGTCTGACGTGGTATGCGAAAAGTGCGGACGTCTTATGGTATACAAACACGGCAGGTTCGGAAAGTTCCTCGCCTGCCCCGGATATCCCGAATGCAGAAATGCCAAAGCGATTGTGAAGGGCACGGGAGTTAAGTGTCCTGACTGTGGCGGAGATGTAATCGAGAAGAAGAGCAAACGTGGTAAGGTGTTCTTCGGTTGCAGTAACTATCCCAAATGCAGTTTCACTTCCTGGGATAAACCCCTTGACGAGAAGTGTGATGTATGCGGAGGCGTGATGTACCAGAAGATAGGCAGATTCTCAAGAAAGTACTGCCCTGTATGTGACGCAAAATCCACTGATACTACAAAGAAATAATTACCTACAAAAGAAGCGAAAGCTTCTTTTGTATTTTATTTACGGAAATGGAGCAAAATATGAAGGTAAAAATCATCGGTGCCGGTCTGGCCGGATGCGAGGCGGCATGGCAGTTGGCAAATGCAGGAATCAACGTGGAATTATATGAGCAAAAGCCTCTCCATTACTCCCCTGCTCATACTATCCCTACCATGGCGGAGCTTGTGTGCTCCAACTCGTTGAGGGCGGCAGGGCTTGAAAACGCGGTGGGCCTGCTCAAAGAGGAGATGCGCCTTCTCGGTTCACTCATTATGGAGTGTGCAGATGCTACAAAGGTGCCTGCAGGCGGTGCTCTTGCCGTGGACAGAGAGAAGTTCTCACAAATGGTGACGGATAAGATAGCAGGGCATCCCAATATCACCGTAATAAACGAAAAAATCGACTCCATACCCGAAGACGAATACGTGATTATCGCATCAGGACCCCTCACAGATGGTGCGCTATACGAGAATATCCGTGAGTTTTTCGGGGATACATATCTCCACTTCTTTGACGCGGCGGCGCCCATAGTAGAAAAAGACAGTATTGATATGACCAAGGCATACTTTGCCGCAAGATACGGCAAGGGCGGTGCGGATTATATAAACTGTCCTATGACGAAAGAAGAATACGACGCTTTCTATACCGAACTCATAAACGCAGAGACTGCTCCCGTACACGGTGCGGACGAGGGTAAGGTGTTCGAAGGATGTATGCCCGTGGAGGTAATGGCAAAGCGGGGTGAGGACACACTTTTGTTCGGTCCGTTGAAGCCCGTTGGTCTGGAGCATCCTGAGACGGGTAAGCTCCCCCACGCAGTAGTACAGCTTCGACAGGACAACGCAGAGGCAACCCTCTACAACATAGTAGGATTCCAGACCAGACTTAAATTTGGTGAGCAGAAAAGAGTGTTTTCCATGATACCGGGTCTTGAGGAGGCATCCTTTGTGCGATATGGCGTGATGCACAGAAACACCTTCATTAACTCCCCTGAACTTCTGGACTGCTTCTACAGAACACGAAAAAATGAAAAGGTGTTCTTCGCAGGACAGATAACGGGTGTGGAAGGATATATTGAATCCGCGTCATCGGGACTCTTGGCAGGTTACAATCTGGCAAGGCACTTGTCGGGCAAGGAGATGAGGGAATTCCCTATCACCACCGCCATCGGTGCCCTCTCCCACTATATCAGCGGAGGAAGCACGGGCAAATTCCAACCAATGAATGTGAATTTCGGCATTATGGAATCTATCGGCAGAAAGATTAAAAACAAAAAGGAAAAGAATCTTGCCATAAGTGAGAGAGCAATAGAGGCAATTAAAAATATTATTTACGAAGGGTGATGAAAATGACAAACAGAGACGATATTATATGTGTTGGTGTTAACGATTACGATATTGATTTATTTGAAGGTCAATATCAGGTAGAGCACGGGATGTCATACAATTCATACGTAATACGAGATGAGAAAATAGCTGTGTTTGACACCGCAGACGCCAGATTCACTCATCAATGGCTTGACAATATCGGCAAGGCACTTGAAGGAGCAGAACCTGACTACCTGATAATTCAGCATATGGAGCCTGACCATTCCGCAAGTATCAATGCCTTTATGAACGTATATAAAAACACTGTTATAGTGTCTTCTGCAAAGTCATTCACTATGATTAACCAGTTCTTCGGCGTGGACTTTGCCGACAGAAGAATAGTGGTTGGCGAAGGAGATACTTTGAGTCTTGGCAAACACAATCTGTCATTCATAACTGCGCCTATGGTGCATTGGCCTGAGGTTATTATGACCTATGACGCATATTCCAAATCACTGTTTTCTGCCGATGCCTTCGGCAAATTCGGCACTACCGACACCGACGAGGATTGGGCCTGTGAGGCAAGGAGATATTACTTTGGCATAGTGGGCAAATACGGCCAGCAGGTGCAGAGTGTACTCAAGAAGGCAGAAAACCTGGAAATAGATTGTATATATCCCCTCCACGGGCCTGTGCTTGATGACAATATCGGGTACTATATGAATTTGTATGATATATGGTCATCTTATGGTGTGGAGACCGAAGGAATTGTGATTGCGTATACCTCCGTCTATGGAAATACCAAAAAGGCGGTGGAGAAGCTCAAGGAGAAGTTGGAAAACAAGGGTTGTCCCGAAGTGGTGGTATACGACCTTGCAAGGTGCAACATGGCCGAGGCGGTGGAGGATGCATTCCGCTACGGAAAGTTAGTGCTTGCGACCACCACCTACAATGCGGACATTTTCCCCTTTATGAGAGAGTTTATTCACAACCTCACAGAGCGTAATTACCAGAATCGTACTGTGGCGTTCATTGAAAATGGTTCCTGGGCACCCTGTGCTGTAAAGGTGATGACGGAGATGCTCGGCAAATCAAAGAATCTCACCATTGCAGAGCCTACGGTAACAATTAAATCCGCCTTGAACAGCGAGAGCAATGAGGCCATAGAGAATCTGGCGGCGAAACTCTGCGAGGATTACTCAAAGGCACAAGATATGATCTCGGGCAAGAGTGATATATCTGCCCTCTTTAATATCGGATATGGCTTATACGTAGTAACATCAAATGATGGCAGCAAAGACAACGGCCTTATAGTAAATACTATTACTCAGGTAACGAATGCGCCCAATAGAATTGCGGTGACAATCAACAAGGAGAACTACTCCCACCACGTAATCAAGCAGACGGGGGTTATGAATGTGAACTGCCTGTCGGAGGACGCTACCTTTGAGGTGTTTGAAAGATTCGGATTCCAGAGCGGAAGAGTGGCAGACAAGTTTGACGGCATAGAGGCAGAGAGGTCTAAAAACGGACTTGCGGTATTGAAGGGAAACATAAACTCCTTTATGTCACTCAAAGTTGAGCAGTATGTGGATATCGGCACACACGGGATGTTCATCTGCTCACTTACAGAGACAAAGGTAATCACCGACGTCCCTACAATGACCTACACCTACTACCACAACAACGTGAAACCGAAACCCGAAGCCGCCGGCAAAAAGGGTTGGGTGTGCAAGATATGCGGATATGTGTATGAGGGTGATCCCCTACCCGAAGACTTTATATGTCCTTTGTGCAAACACGGTGCAGAGGATTTTGAACCGTTGAAATAATAAAACAAAATAAACCTCACAAGCAATTTTGCCTGTGAGGTTTTCTTTATATATCTGAAAAGTGCAGAGTATAGGGTGGCTCATCGCCCTTGGCATAATCGGCATATACCACTTTACCCATGGTGTATAGAATACATATTGCCCTCTTTCCGCCCTTTATACAAGGAGTACCATCCAGCTTTGAGGATACTGTTTTAAGAGCATCATCAAACACCCGAAGTGACGATGGAAGTATGCCCGTATTATTGGTGCGGAGACGGTCTATACACATCTTATCACGGAGTATAGCTTTATCTACCCCATCCAATGAGGAGAAGTATTCAAAAAGCAAATCCGTATAATCATCAAGGGGCATGGGGGATTTTCTGCCGAAGCCAAGGAGAATATCAAAGGGGGTGTTCCCCGTAACCTCAAGCACATAGGCGAAGGTATCGTCAAATCGATGGGATGAGCATATTTTCTCATTGGCATCCTCTACATCATATAGCTTTGAAATGTCCTCGGGAGTGAGGCAAGAGGTGCGCTTTACCGTATAGGGGGCTTTGTCTTCAAACTCGATTCCGTAGGTGGCGCACTCTGCCCTGAGTCGACTGCCGTGGAGAAGTTTCAAAAAGCCGAGCTGGAGCATATCGGCACCAAGATTATAAGCCATATTAAAGCTATTGCGGAAGGATTCAAAATCCTCGTGGGGCAAGCCTGCAATAAGATCAATATGGGTGTGGATATTGCCGAGAGCAAGGATATCCCTCACCCTATCGCACACCTTATCGGTACTGTTGGTACGTTTAACAGCAGAGAGGGTATCGGGATTAAAGCTCTGCAATCCCGCCTCTATCTGAAAAAGGCCTTTGGGAGCTTTGGCAAGGAGTGAGATGGTGGAATCGGCAAGGATATCTGCCGCTATCTCAAAGTGGAAGCAGACCCTCGGCTTGCAGGGTGCGTTATCTATGATAAATGATATAATCTCATCAGCACGGGCACGATTGGCATTAAAGGTGCGGTCAACGAATTTCACCGTTTTGGCACCGCTATCCCATAGGGTGAGTATGCTCTTTTTCACATAGTCCATATCAAAGTTGCGCACACCTCCCTGCCCGCCTGACAGACAGAATCCGCAGGAGAAGGGGCATCCCCTTGATGCCTCAAAATATGCAAGGCGACCATTCACCGACGACATATACTCATCGGTGTAGGGGTTTTCAAGGGTATTAAGGTCTTTCTCAAAATACGGCTCGGCGGATATTAACTCCTCTCCATCCAAATAGCATATACCCATATCCGCAGGAATAGAAGCGCCATCGGCAAGGGATGTGAGAAGACGAGAAATTGCCTTCTCCCCTTCGCCCCTTTGCACATAATCGGCAAGATGGCAAGAGATATAGGGATCCCAGTTATAACTTACCTCGGGACCGCCAAGGATGATGATTATATGGGGAGCCGACTTACGGATGATATGACAAAGTTCCTTTATATACTCCACATTCCATATATAAGTGGAAAAAAGCAATATATCAGGGCGTTTCTCCAGAAGGGCACTTGCTACATGCTCCACAGGAGAATTCACCGTGTCCTCGAAAATTTTCGCTTCTATGCCATGGCTATGTGCATTGGAATAGGCATAGAGGTAGCGTATGGCAAGGTTGGTGTGGATATATTTGGAGTTGATACCGCAAAAAATCGCTTTCATAAATCACCTTGTATTTCTATCCGTACTAAAATGACGCAACATACGTTGCGGCAATGCACAGATTGTCAGTTCTGTCTTTCAAACGTCCATATAGTACCGAATTCGCCTTCTATAGCGCCGGGTACGGGGCGTACACTGAGGAGCACCTTACGTCCCGTCTTCTTTACATAGGCAAGCTCAGGAGTGACACCCTGAACAATCTGCTTTTTCAATACATCGTACTGAATGAAATTGAGCAGGGTTCTGTAAAATTCGGGTTTTACATAATCGTGCATATACTGCTTGATGATATCTGAGAATTTCTTGTTATCATCAAGGGATTCAAAGTACTTCACGGGAGCAATGAGCTGACGGGCATTATCGTTATCAAGAGATACATAATAAATCGCCTGATACTTATTGCTCTCCACCTGAAGAAATGCATCGAGTTCCTTTATGCCTGTGTTGATTATCTCAGATTCGGCCGTCTCGGTGGTGATATCTTCCCTGCCGGTGGCGTGACGCTGATAGTACTTGGCCTTATCCACATACATACGTTTCTCCGCCTCGTTAACAAGGGCTTCAATATCCATACCGTTTTCACGTTTCTTGATACCAACGGAGATATGATACTTCATCTCTTCAATGAGTTCGGTGGCTCTTTCAAGGCGTTTCTCTATCTCGGCGCGACGCAAACCGTCTGCAAAAACAAGGAATTCGTCACCGCCCATACGGTATATATAACCATCTGAAAATTCATCTGCAAGGGTGCGGGCAATAAAGATAAGCATATTATCGCCTGCGGCATGACCGTATTTGTTATTGAAGAAATTGAGCTCGTTAACGTCTACATAAATACAGGTGAGTCTCTCTCCGGTATAATCAGCGAAATGTCTGATATCCTGCTTGTACGCCATGCGGTTGGCAACTCCTGTGAGTGCATCGGTGAGTGCCATTGACTCGGTTTTGGTGAGATGGCGCATATTATAAACCGCCATGGAGAAGCAGATAGCAATCTCTCTGGCCAGGGTTGAGATGTTACTCTTGCGGGGATTTATAACGCCGAGAACACTGGTGTTATTACTATTATGAGCGACACTTGCTACAACGATGGATTTTATCTCGTTCTTCCTGAGAAAATCATACAACACAGGATTTTCACGGCTGAGGGATTTATTGGTCTCAATACGACAGATATATACGTTGGTGCCGTGCTTACTCTGCTTCTTGGAAATATAGGTGAGTATCTCGCCTATGAGATATGCCCTCTCCTTGCCTTCTATAAGTTTATCGGATATCTCGGGATTGATATAGTTATAATCCTCTCCCGTACTATCTATAAAGAATGCCGACCTCGCTCTGCCGAAAACCGCAATCATAGCAAGAGATTCACTGATCTTTTCAATATTGCGGTTAACCTCGAGAAGGGTCTTTCGTATCGCAGATGCAGTGCCGTTGATCCTGAGCGCTCTGCCCTCGGTGAGGAATACGATTGTAACGTATATGAGCATGATAAGGAATACAAAGGCTGACATCGTAAGCATATATGTACCCGTCTGTTTAGCCGAAGAAAAAACCTGGGCTTTCGGCTTTGCCATAAGTATCTGCCAGTTAGCAAAGCTCAAGGGCGAATAGTGGGCATAGAGGGTGTCACCCGTTACGATTGAATTAAACGCTACGAATCCCGACTTGCCTGAATAAAGGTCACTCGCCATTCCGTCATAGGAATAGCCGTCTTCATACACGGTGTCAGAAAGCTCGGTGACACTACCGAAATGTTCTCTCTTGGTATCTAAAAGGAAGTTACCGTTTGCTTCCTCTATTACAAATATATCTGCGCCTATGCTCTTTGCCTTTTCGAGATATCTGTCCTCAAACTTCTGCAGATTGATAACGCCATAAAGAATACCTACAGTGCTGCCGTCGGTAAGCACAACGGGTACCGCACTGCGCACGATGGGTTTATTTATATGGGCAAGGTCGGATACTCGTCCGCTGATATGTTCTCCCTTGGCAAGTTCTTCATTGAAATCCATCTGGCCGGTGGCATTGATAGTCTCCGTCTTGGTGAGAACGGTGTTATCGGGCAAAAGCAGACGAACATCCTCAAACAAGCCGATTTCCTCAAAGGAGTCAAACAAAAGGTCAAAACTCCTTCTCTCCTCATACAGCTTGGCCGCAAAGTTTGCCATGGTCACGAGATTCTCACGGTCTGAAAACATCTGCAGATTGATGTCGTTCTTTATCTGCTGTGTCTCAAGGTGCAAGCTCTCAAATGCAACCTCGCGGGCATCATCATATACTTTCAATACTGTAACGAGAACCGCAGAGAAAAGCATGACAACTGCAACAAACGCACAAAGGATAACCATGGCGTTGTGCTTTGCTCTATAGGATTTTCCCATAAAATCACTTCCTGTAATTTATAGTATTGCTTAAATGAATTTGTCGGGTGAGAAATTCTTGTAGAACTCCTCACCGGCCTTAACGGGGGCGGGCTTTGAATAGTGCCAACCCTGAATATAATCGCAATCGGTGCCTGATACGAACTTATTGTGTTCCTCGTTCTCTACACCTTCGCAGATAACCTTGAGGCCAAGGCTATGAGAAAGAGCAACGATGCCTGTAAACAGGTCTCTGCCGCTTTGGGTGTCGGTCTTCCACATAATACCGCGGTCAATCTTAACTATATCAACCGGATAATCACAAAGGTTAACAAGTGAGGTGTTACCGAAGCCCAGATCATCAAGGGCAACGCTGAATCCCAGGCGCTTACAACCGAGGATATTATTTACTACCTCTTCACGACTGCTCTCGATAGCGTCCTCGGTGATCTCTATAATGAGTTTTGAACGATCAAATATATATCGGCTGGCTATCTCCTCTATCTTTTCGGAAAAGTCCTTCTCCGAAAGAGTGATACGGGTGATGTTGCAAGATATGCTGACGGGGTCAAGGGAGGTATCCTTCCACTTATGGAGTTGCATACAGACCTTATCAAACATATAATAGTCAAACTCCGTTATCTTACCCTGCTTCTCCAACTCGCCTATATACTGGCCCGGCATTATAAGAACGTCACCATCCTTCTCCCATCGGGAGAGTGCCTCGGCAAAGACGATATTCTTATTGACATTATCTACTATAAACTGAACGTAGAGTTTGAACTCTTTATTGGCAAAGCCCTTCTCAACCTCGTCCAAAAATTCCTTCTCCTCTATCGCAGTATTCATCATAGAATCGGTGCACAACTCGAAGGTTTTGTCAGTATTGATGAGCATATTACAGTTACGACGGAGATTGAACAAAAGAAGGTCGCAATTGCGGTCATCCTTCTTGAGCGCATAGGCAACTATCCTGAAATACGGGGTCGCATCACTCTGCTCTGTCTCAAGAAACATCATAAGCTGATCGGAAAGCTCACTTATATGGCGAAGGGCATTTTCTTCACCTCTGCCCGTGAACATATAAGCAAAGCCGTTCTCAGTAATACGGGCAACGAACTCATGATCCAATGCAAATGCGGTGAGGGCATCTGCTATGTACCTTACTGCATCAGCAAGAATAGACTCACCGAAATATGCCTGAAGATAGTTGGTATCGACTATGATATATGCCATATAATCAAGTTTGTCATCGTATTGGGAAAAACGATTCTCAAAAGCAGTGAGATTGGCAATACCCGTCATCGGGTCGGTAGTCTCGGTGAGGATTATACGACGTTTGAACCATCTGAGAATTATCATAAACGCCACACACACCAAAAGAAGAATCAAAACAAAAACGTATACAGGCACATTATGACGGGAAGCGGTCATAGCCGTTCTGATATTAGTGGTGGCGGCAAAAACATCCTCTGCCGAAATCTCTGCGCACTCACTACGCAACGCTTCTGCAAAATGCTCCTCCGCATACTCGGTGGCTTCCCAACCTGCTATTATCGTCTTGCCGTTAATAGAATAGTTGAGCAAAGGAATGGCTTTGGTGGTGTCAAAATATCCACCGTCGGAAACGTATGTGGTGATAAGTTCAGCTCTGTTTCTGCGCACCACATTTGCAAGTGCCTCGTCCCCGGGATTAACATAGACAAAATCCATACCAAGCTCTGAAGAAATCTTCTCCAAAAGATCGGGAAGCACTCCTTCAAAGTTTCCTGTGGTCTCATTATAGTATTCTATAGGATAAATATCGGGTGTGCCGACAATATATACTCGACCCACACTTGTACTACGCTCATTCTCAGTATAAACCTTGGCAGATGCAGGGTAAGATAATGTAAATACAGCAAAGCAAAGAATGATTAGACTGATTGCTTTTTTCAAACTGTTACCCCCTGTCGGAAGTCAAAAACTTATAATTATACTTATACAGAGTAATTATAGCACTAATCAACAAAATAGTCAATGACCGGTAAAAAGAAAAACCTGCAATTTGCATTGGCAAAAGTGCAGGTTTTTGTTAAATCAGATTTTTTCTATCTTAATGAGGTTGGTATTGCCGGATTCGCCCGTGGTGACACCGCCTGTGATGATGATATTATCACCCTTCTGCAAAGGCAAGGTGCTCTCTGCAATCTTCTTGGCAGTATAGAAAAGCACATCGGTAGACGGGAATCTCTCACACATAGCAGGGATTACTCCCCAGGAAAGAGCGAGTCTGCGCCAGGTGCGTTCGTCTGTGGTGAGACCAATAATGGGAACGGGGGAACGGAATCGTGATACCATTCGGGCGGTCATGCCGGATATGGTGCAGGCAACTATTGCCTTGGCATCTAAGTCTATTGCCATTCCGCAGGTGGCGTGGGATATAGCGTCAACCTCGTTCCTGATATGGAACTCTGCTGTGTAGAATCGTTTATTATAATGAATATTCGTCTCGGTGGTCTCGGCTATCTTTGCCATAGTACGCACCGTCTCAACGGGATACTTTCCTGCCGCCGTCTCACCGGATAACATAACCGCACTGGTGCCATCATAAACCGCGTTGGCAACGTCGGATATTTCGGCTCTGGTGGGACGGGGGTTATTAATCATAGATTCAAGCATCTCTGTGGCAGTGATAACACGTTTGCCAAGCATACGGCACTTGGTTATAAGGCGTTTTTGCATAGAAGGAAGAAGGTCAAAGGGCACCTCTACACCCATATCTCCTCGGGCAACCATTATACCATCACACTCGGTGCAGATTTCCTCGATATTATCAAATCCGGACTGATTCTCTATCTTGGCGATGAGTTCGGTATCGTCCCCACCTATGGTGCGGAGGTATTCGTGAATATCGATAAGATCCTGCTTACAGGACACAAAGGAACACCGAATATATTCAACACCGTTCTTAATACCGAAGGCAATGTCTTGCTTATCCTGATCAGAAAGGTATTTCTGCTTCATTACCTTGCCAGGGAAAGACATACTCTTGCGGTTGGAAAGTTCTCCGCCCACAATTACATCACATTCTATGTCTGTGCCCTCTATCTTCGCTACTTCAAAAGTGAGGAGACCATTGTTGAGAAGCACTCTGTCCCCCGCCTCAAGCTCGTTGGGAAGATTATCATAGCTTATGGAAACGATAGTCTCATCTCCCACCACCTCACGGGTGGTAAAAGTAAATTTGTCTCCTGCTTTAAGATTGATTTTATCGTTTACAAAAGTCTTTATTCTATACTCAGGGCCTTTGGTATCAAGCATAATGGCAATGGGCATATTAAGGTCATTTCGTACCTTCTTGATAAGATCTATCCTTCTCTGATGTTCCTCATAGGTGCTGTGGGAGAAGTTCAGTCGTGCTACATTCATACCCGCCTTGCAAAGACCGATAAGGACTTCCTCCGAATCGCTTGCAGGACCGATGGTGCATACAATCTTAGTCTTACGCATACTAACCTCCGATTTTTTACTTTCTTTATAAGTGTTTACAATAATGTGTATTTAGATACATGCGTGTATATTATTGGTTCGCAATTGAAAGGGGACTCTTATATCGAGTCCCCGTAAAAAGCTTTTTGTTGCCGCTATTTATAGCGGGAATCTCTGATGAAGAGATTACTTCGATGATTATTCTTCTGTATCCACCTTGGCAGAGGATTTTCTGAAGATTGCACCAAGCACCATAATAACTGCAAATACTATCATATAGAACAACACAGGGAATGAGAATGCACCGTTAGCTTTTGCAGCAATGTAAGGTGTGACGCCATGAGCATAAACCGCAGCAAATACCATGAACAAGCACGCCAACAAGGATACTGTAGGGAGGATGAAGCGCTTGAACACGCCCATATCCTTCTCTTTAATCATCCATGCGATGAGCATAGGAATGTACATAGCATAAATAGTTACTATGGGGAGCTCGGATGAGTCGAAATTGAAGTGACCGAACCAGCCGGATGTGAGGTTTGCACCATAGAAATAAACGAGCCACAATGAACAGATGAAGAGACCCCATACAGATGAGTTGGTGGTCATATTGGTAGCCTTGTCAATCTGACGGAAGGTGTCGGGTCTGGGACCTTCACCACGGGCTGCGATAGCGTACATACCTCTGGTAGCACCTACCATAAGGCCGTTGAGTGTACCAAGGCAGGAAACTACTATACAGATATTAAGAAGTGTACCGCCGAGAGTGCCAAAGATGTTGGTAAATGCAGAAGGAGCACCCTCTGTGATGAGGATATCACTTGCCGCACCACCTGATACACCTATGAAATAAAGGATGTATGCCGCAACTACTATCAAAGCACCTACAACAAGGGCGATAGGAAGATTCTTCTTGGGGTTTTTGAGCTCTGCATTGATTGAGGTGGCAACAATCCAACCCTCATAAGCAAATACAGTAGCAACTATTGCAGCAAAGAGGCCGCTGCTCACTGTGCCACCAACAGGTGCTGATACAACAGATGCGAAGTTAGTGGGGAGTGTGCCGTTAATTGTGCCGACGGTTGTACCTACTATCGCCATCAATGTGATGGGGATGAGCTTGATAATTGTGGCACTTATCTGGAATTTACCTGCAAGCTTCGGTGACATTGCGTTGAGTGTGTAGGATGCTATAAGGAAAAAGCCTGAAAGAGCAAGAACCTCAGGGCCTACCATACTCCAACCGAAAAGAACACCGAAATATCTGGCAGATACCCATGCAAGAACGGATGTCATGCCGGGATAGTAAATGTTAACCATAAACCACGCGAGGTAATAAGCATAACCTTTACCGCAGGTAGCCTCGGCATAGTCAACTACACCGCTAACCTTCTCGTATTTAGTAGCCATTACCGCGAACTGTGCTGAACAAATAATCATAAGCAAACCTGTAATCGCCCAGGCAGCAATACCCATTAACATATTACCGCCGGTAGCTGTAAGTACGTTCTGTGCTTTGAAAAACACTCCAGAACCGATTACCGTGCCTACAACCATACATATAGCCGTAGCAAGGCCATATCTTTTAGTAAGTTTTTCCATAAAAACTTCCCCCTAAAAAAAGATTATAAATCAAATTATATTATATTACAAAATTTTAGTATTGTAAAGAATTTTGTAAAAAAGAGAGATATATCTGCACACAAAAAACCGAATGAGCTTTTGCTCACTCGGTTTTACAAATCAAATCATTGTACTGTAATTATCATAGAATCGGGAATCATATGTGCACCCAGACCATTATCCCACATCATAAGCTTGAGGGTGTAATCGCCCTGTGACAATGCACCGCAGGGGATTGCAAAATCAATGGAGTCAAGTCCGTTATTGAAAGACTTTCTCTGCACGCCCAGGATGGATGAGCCATCTTTGGTGTAGAGCACTACGTATGCTACATTCGCCTTGGCATTTGAAGGGATAATCACTGTACCCGATACGTTACCGTCTGCGTATGTGGCATCTGCTATAAATGCCTGACATCTGGTGCTTGCAAGGTATGCGGAGTTCTCATGGCGAGGGCCTCTGCCTGCTACAGCCGACCAGGATGCTATACGGAAGTCTGCAAAGCCCGTGGCTTCCATAGCGTACTTGATACCATCATTAAGCCACTTGGCAAGGTTACTTCTCATCTGCAATGGGGTGATCTGTGTATAACTCTGGGAGATGGTGTATGATGAACTCTTGAAGTAGTTATTCTTTGAACCCTTACCAAAAGAGGACATAACCTTATACACTGTACCGCTACCGCTTACACTACCACCTACATAGCAATTGGCGATCTTACCATTATTGGTGAACACGATACCGCCCACATCTGCACCCTCTAAAACAGAGCTTGTCCAGCAGTTTGCGATAACGCCTTCGGTGGTGAGCTCTTTGGCAATACCGCCGTTTACGGTGCCACCTTTAATCTTGCCTGTGATACCCACATTATGGATAATACCGCTTACTGTGGGGAATACACAGTTATCTGCATCAGAGGAGATATTCACATTGATAGAGTATCCGTTACCATCGTAGATACCTGCGAAGGTGGATGCTCCCCCTACTCCGTTGTATCCCTCAAGATTTGTCATATTTATATTGGCAACCTGCTTGAAGTATTTGCCTGCAAAGGTGTTGCCCTCGGACATTGCCATTGTAAAGCCTGCAAAGTCCTCGGCACTATTGATAAGGAAAGGTCTTGCCCTTGAGCCGTCTCGCTCATCATGGACCGCATCGCCCACTGTAACGCTACCGCTACCTGCCACGCTACCATCAATTGCGGATTTTGCAAGGACGGTGAAAGAAGACATAGTCTCACGGGGATCAACCACAAGATATCCGTCATCAAGAATATACGTACCCTCAAATTCACTGGGGGGTTCTATTGCCCATTTAACCTTATTGGAAGGGTTATACTCACCCGATACTGTGGCTGTGAACTGATAGCCGTCACCCTTATCTACCGTAACCATTTCAGGCTCTACTGTAACAGATGTGACTGTGGGTATTTTGAAATAGAGAACAGGGGCTTTGCCGTCTTTATTTCTCCAGAAGCCGATTGCTTCTATATCCATACTTACCGCCTCGGCCGCCATCGCTCTGCCGTTATCAAGAGTCTCTGCCAATGTGGTGGTGAGAGTGGTGTTATCAACCATAATCGCACCTGCGGCAGAAGTTGTGGCACCGCAGTTGTCGGAATAATAGCAATCCTTCAATGTGCCACCATTATCATACACGATGGGTCTGGAGGATTTACCGGGAACGGAGCCTGCATAGTAACAGTTTACAATGCTACCGTCATTTGAACCTGCAAGGCCGCCTGAAGAACCGGTTTTAACTATAACTGTGGAGTAGCAGTTAACCATCTTACCGCTACTTCTGATTGAACGGGCAATACCGCCCTTGACCGTGCCTGAACCATCCAGCACGCCAGTAGTGCCGAGATTCATAATTGTACCTGTTGTATAGGGGAAGATACTCTTATCACTCAAAAGAGTGTGATTGATATTGATAGTATATCCGCTACCGTCGTATGTACCTGCAAAGGTGGCTTCCTTACCGAGTCCTGCATAACTTACAATGGGAGCAAGGTCAATATGCTCGGTCTGCTTGAGGTACTTGCCTTCGTAGGTGTTACCACTGGCAATACTATCTGAAAACTCCATAAAATCGTATTCATCTGCGATAATATAGGGGTCTTTCAATGTACCGCTACCTGCGATACCATCATATCCGCCTGTGGCTTCAAGGTCACCCTCTTCTATTACGCTTCTTGGTACGTACACACGGTTGTTGATATAAACCATTGTACCCTGAGGCATCTGTATCTTCTGTCCGTTCTTGAAGTAATGGGACTGATTGAGCTTAACATATTTATTGCCGTCACCATTATTGAAGGTGAAGGTCTCGGTGTCTGCATCGTATGCACCCACACGGGTAACGTCTACGAAGAGATCTTCGGTGAGCTTTGCAAGGTCTACACCCATAAAGGATGCAAGGTAAGGCGCAATGTCAATATTATCAATAACATAATCGCCTTTGCGGTTCTTATAATCGCCCCTTGTTACATCAGTATCGCCGGGGGTGCTGTTAAGACCGGGGATAACTGATATGCCTTCGGGAACGTACATCCACACACCTACGTTCTGATTGGTGTGGTTGGAGGTGGTCCATCCCACTGTGGAGGGGTTTACACCCACTTTGACATCTGCAACCGCAGGTGCTATGTCCTCGGGGAGTTTCATACCGCCTGTATCGTGGTCAGGAGTGGCAATAACGATAGTATCGTTCCTGCCCTTTGCAAATTCCACTGCTATTCTGAAAGCCTCGTCAAAGGCAAGATACTCGGATGTGGTTACAACCGCGTCCTTTGCGTGACCGCCTGTATCTACCTTACTGCCCTCTACCATAAGGAAGAAACCGTCTGCATCTGAAGAAAGGGCTGTAATGGCGCCCTGTACGAGCTCGGGGAGTGAAGGCTGATTAGCACCGTTTACATAGTCATAGGGCAAGCTCTTGGATGAAACATTACCCCAGAGTCTATCGCCTGGTTTTACGGCTTTGAGGTCGTCATTGGTAGCAATAATGGTATAGCCCCTGTCTCTTGCGTTTTGTATGGTGGCGTACTTTGAAACCTCACCATAACCTGCACCGAGGACAACGTTGATGCCCTTATTCTCAATCTGCTGATAGAGGTTGTAATAATCGGATCGGCTTACCGCGTGACCGCCAAAGGATGCAGGGGTTGCATGCATCCACTCGTAAGTAGCAACTATACCCGTGGCCTTACCTACGGACTGTGCCGCTTCAAGGAGGTTAGCAACAGGCTTTTTCTGGGGATTCACACCAAGGTAACCCTTATTGGTCTTATGACCTGTGGCAAGGGCGGTACCTGCTGCTGCGGAGTCGGTGGTGTCATCATCTGCACAGTATGTCTTGGCACTACCCACAAGATAACTTCTAAGTGTCATAGGAGAATTATCGGTGATGGTCCTGTTAGGATACTTGGTGGCATCAAAACCACCTGCTACCTTGACATAGTTGGCAAGGTCATATGTGTTGTATCCCGCACCATCGGGAATCATAAAGATTATATTCTTTATCTGCGGTGCCGCCGCCAATGCGATAGTTGGCAGGCAGGTAGCCAGCATAAATACAATCAGCATTAAAGAAACCAGTCTCTTTTTCATTTGTGTTCTCCTTTATGTAAAAATAAACATTAAACATTCCAAAAGCCGCAAAAAGATATACTCCCACGACTATTTTTATTATACTTTTATTTTGGGGGAATGTAAATATTTCGTTTTTGCAAAAGTAAAATTGTCAACACCCGCAAACCATTGAAAACACTAAGGTTATAATATTCAATACTCAAAAACTGACTATTGCAAATCCGCAAATAAAAAGTCCGCGGCGGAATGCCACGGACTTTGATTCATTTATCTTATTTTTTCGCAGATTTTTGCATATTCAAATATGCTTAAGGTCTCCCCTCTGCGACGGGGGTCAATATCCAACTCTTCAAGCATAGAGGACAGTTCCTCTTTGCTCATGGAAAATGCACCGCTATTTGAAAGGGTGTTGAGCAAGGTCTTGCGTCTTTGAGCGAAGGCAGCTTTGATAACCTTAAAGAGGAGTTTCTCATCTGCTACCTCAACCTGAGGGGTATCCCTCAAATCTAGACGAATAACCGCAGATGTCACCTTGGGGGGTGGCATAAAGAACTCAGGAGGTGCGATTGCTACGGGGGTGCATTCGCATCTGTACTGAACTGCAAGGGTGATAGCACCGTAGTCCTTCTCCCCTGCTGTAGCCGAAATACGGTCTGCCACTTCCTTTTGTATCATAACGGTGATTGAGTCTATAGGGAATCCACCCTCTATAAGAAGCATCAGTATAGGGGTGGTGATATAATACGGGAGATTTGCAACTACCCGCACCCTGCTACCTTCACCGAATTGCTCGGCAATAAGAGTGGTGAGGTCAATCTTCATAATATCTCCGCGAACGATAGTGAGATTATCGCACTCGGACAGATTCTCCGACAAGATGTCTGCCGCCTGATTATCAATCTCAACCGCCACCACCTTCCTGGCGGAAGCACAGAGGCGTTGGGTAAGTGTGCCGAAACCGGGACCAATCTCGAGTACGTATGTATCCTTATCTATTCCGCTACCTTCCACAATCTTATCTAAAACGCCCTCATTGATTAGGAAGTTCTGGCCCAAAGATTTAGAAAAGCGGAAACCCTTTTCGGCAAGAATTGATTTGATAACTGATGGGGATGCAAGATTTCTCATTCTATTCTCCATTTCATTCGTATTATCCCGTTGTCTTGGGGATGGTAATCACATATTCAAAATAATCGTCAAACTCCGTCTTCTTCGTCTCGGCGTTAATGCCTGACTCCACCATAACGGATATTGCACGATTGATGGTATTCATAAATATCCTGACATCTTTGAGTATGACAGGGTGTCGTCTGGATTTGGCAGGTTTTTCTTTCACAAGCTTGTCCACCATCTCCTCCGTCTCTGCCACGTTACAGGAATCATCGCTGATCTTACGTATCGCTTCAAGCTGAAGGGATTCATCAGAGAGCTTGAGCAGTGCTCTTGCGTGGCGTTCAGTGAGGTTGTTCTCACCTATAAGGCGGCGAACCTTATCCGACAGGCGAAGCAGACGAAGTTTATTGGCTATATTGGACTGACTCTTGCCAAGGCGCAGGGCAATCTGCTCTTGCGTAAAGCCGTGGAGAGCCATAAGGGTACTATACGCCTCTGCCTCCTCCAAAAAGGACAAATCCTCCCTTTGCAGATTCTCTACCAGTGCCGCGGCGGCGCTATCGCAATCGTTCATCTCAACCACTATGGCAGGAATCTTGGTAAGGCCTGCAAACTTACTGGCACGAAGACGTCGCTCCCCTGCGATAAGTTCATAAAGTGTGGGTGAAACCTTGCGGACGGTAATGGGTTGCAATACGCCGTATTGTTGAATTGATTTGCTCATTTCCTCAAGGGCAACCCCGTCAAAAGTCCTTCTGGGTTGAAAGGGATTGGGGAGTATCTTATCTACAGAAATCTGCAAAATACTATCCCGAACGGTACATTGTTCCTTAATCATACTCAACATATCCATCATAATTTATGCCTCCTCTTTTGTAGAAAAAATGGAAAATTTTTACATATATTGAGTATAGCATATATTTATGGATTCGGGAAATAAAATCGTTCGCAAAATAATTGCAAAACGCGACAAGCAAGGTGTCTGGTTTTGCTTATTTTATGGGGTCTTTGGCGGGTTTAGGTGCCATGCGGGGGAATTTGGCGGGAGTCTTGGAAATCTTGCGGATAACCACAAGATTATGATTCAAATCCGTGGTGGGAATCTCGTATGGGATAATCTTCTCTACTTTACCACCCAAGATGTTGATGGCTTTCTTGGCACTATCCAGCTCTTCCTCAACGCCGGGACCTTTCATACTGATAAAACATCCGCCCACCTTAACGAAGGGAAGGCAGAGTTCACTCAAGGTAGAAAGATTGGCAACAGCACGGGAGATAGCTATATCAAACTTCTCACGAAGGGCCTCTACCCTGCCACCGTCCTCTGCTCTGGCATGGACTGTGGCCACATTCTCAAGGGAAAGAGAATCCACTACCTCACCCAAGAAATTAAGACGCTTGGCCAGAGAATCAAGCAAGGTGACATCTAAAGAGGACTTTGCAATCTTCAAGGGGATGCCGGGGAACCCTGCTCCCGTACCCACGTCAATCACTTTTGAGCCATCCTCAAACACACCACTCTCAAGGCACATAACGGAATCGATAAAATGCTTGGTTATAACCTCACTCTCCTCGGTGATGGCGGTGAGGTTAATCTTCTCGTTCCACTCTATGAGAAGCTTAAAATACGTCTCAAACTGCAATGCCTGAGCTTCGCTCAATCCTATATCCAAAAGAAGCTTATTATCCATACTGTCTCCTATTTACAGACAAACGGAGCGGAATTATACTCCGCTCCGAATGAAATTTTATTCAGAAATTGCCTCTGCACATCTTGAGCAAAGTGTAGGATGCTCACTGTTAGAGCCAACTGTGTTGCTGATCATCCAGCAACGTTCACATTTCTCGCCTTCTGCAGCGGTAACCTTAACATAGAGATTAGCAACCTCTTCTGCCTTATATGCGCCCTCATCAGCGCCTTTTTCAACGCTTACGCCTGATACGATAAATATCGTAGCAAGGTCTGCCTCATTTGCCTTGAGGAAGTCATAGGTAGCACCATCAGCGGAAAGGGTAACCTGTGCGCCGAGGGAGTGACCGATAACCTTATCTCCTCTCGCAATCTCCAATGCCTTGGCAACGTCGGAACGGACTTTGAGAAGCATATCGTACTTATCGTTCAAAGCCTCGTCATTGAGCAACTCACAACCGCAAGCCTCGGGCATATCGTTAAACATTATGCTATAGAGGTTATCGGATTCAACGTGAGGCATCTCTGCCCAGATCTCCTCTGATGTGAAGCAGAGAACGGGAGCAAGAAGCTTAACGAGAATACCGAGTATCTTATAAATAGCTGTCTGTGCACTTCTGCGCTCGGCACTGTTTGCCTTGGAAGTGTAGAGACGGTCTTTAATAACGTCAAGATAGAAGTTACTCATATCTACTACGCAGAAATTGTGGATAGCGTGGTAGAGAATATGGAAATCATACTCGTCGTAGCCGCCACGTACCTTGGAGATAAGAGCGTTAGCCTTGGAAAGTGCCCAACGGTCTATCTCAAGCAAATCGGCAGTCTTAACCATATCGGTATCGGGTGCGAAATCATAAAGGTTACCGAGGATGTAACGGGCAGTGTTACGAATCTTACGATAGCTCTCGGAAAGTTGTTTCAAAATGCTATCGCTCATACGCATATCTGTCTTGAAGTCTGCGGTAACAACCCACAAACGAAGAATATCGATACCGTACTTATCTGCAACCTCAAGGGGATCTATTACGTTACCCTTGGATTTTGACATCTTTCTGCCGTTATCGTCAATGGTCATACCGTGGGTAAGAACCTCTCTGTAAGGTGCTTCGCCCTTAACGGCAACTGATGTGAGCATTGAGGACTGGAACCAACCTCTGTACTGGTCGTTACCCTCAAGATAGAGGTCTGCAGGCCACTGGAGGTCTTCCCTCTGTTCGCAAACGGCTATATGAGATGAACCGGAGTCAAACCATACGTCCATGATATCTTTCTCTTTAGTGAATTCACCGCATCCGCAAGCTTCACACTTGAAGGAAGCAGGCAAAATCTCGCTGGCATCCATAGCGTACCAGGATGAGCAACCTTTTTCTCTGAACAAATCGGAGATGATTCTGATGGTCTCGGGAGTGATGAGTTCCTTGCCACAATCCTTACAATAGAAAATCGGGATAGGAACGCCCCAGAGACGCTGACGGGAAATACACCAGTCACCACGGTCCTGAATCATCTTTCTGATTCTCTCCTCACCCCACTTGGGTACCCACTTAACAGAGTCAACCGCTTTGATGGCGTCATCCTTGAATGCGTCAATTGAAGCGAACCACTGCTCTGTAGCGCGGAAGATGATGGGCTTACCGCATCTCCAGCAGTGAGGATACTGGTGAATGATGGGCTCTACCTTAACCAAGGAATTGGTGGAGGTGAGCTGTTCTATGATTTTTGCATTGGATTCTTCATAGAAAAGGCCTGCAAACTGACCTGCCTCTTCGGTGAGGTAACCCTTATTATCTACGGGAACTACGATAGGAAGATCATAATCCTTACAAGCCACATAGTCCTCTGCACCGTGACCGGGAGCAGTATGAACGCAACCTGTACCTGCATCAAGAGTAACGTGGTCACCCAGGATGATGAGTGACTTTCTGTCAAGGAAGGGGTGCTGGCAAGTGAGATTCTCAAGCTCTGCGCCTGAGAAGGTCTTAACTATCTCGTACTCGTCAATACCTACAACACCCGCAAATACAGAAACGAGGTCTCTTGCAATTACATAGTACTCACCGTTTGCAGAAACGAGAGCATATTCAAAGCCAGGGTTAAGAGCGATAGCAACGTTACCGGGGAGTGTCCATGTGGTGGTTGTCCAGATAACGAAGAAGATTTTGCTCTTATCAAAGCCGTCAAACATACCCTTATCGTCTGCTACTGCAAACTTAACATAGATTGAATTGGTCTTATCCTCACCGTACTCAATCTCTGCCTCTGCAAGGGCGGTCTCACAATCGGTACACCAGTAAACGGGCTTCTTGCCTTTATAGATAAAGCCCTTCTCTGCCATGGCACCGAATACCTCTATCTGCTTTGCCTCAAACTCGGGATTCAAAGTGATATAGGGTGTATCATAGTCACCGATAGAACCGAGGCGCTTGAACTGCTCCTTCTGGTTATCGATATACTTGGTGGCAAATTCGTGACAGATTTCTCTGAACTTAACGGGGCTGAGTTCCTCTTTGTTGATCTTGAGCTTTTTGATTGCCTGGATCTCGATGGGGAGACCGTGGGTATCCCAACCGGGTACAAAGGGTGACTGATAACCCGTCATATTCTTATAGCGGACAATGATGTCCTTCAAAATCTTATTAAGGGCGTGGCCTAAGTGAATATCACCGTTTGCAAAGGGAGGTCCGTCATGAAGAACGAACTTGGGTTTGCCTGCATTATGCTCCATGAGCTTATAATACAAGCGCTCCTCATCCCATTTTTTTACCATAACGGGCTCCTTCTGGGGAAGGTTTGCACGCATGGAGAATTCTGTCTGGGGCAGATTAAGTGTCTTGCCGTAATCCTGCTGTTCCATTAAAACAACTCCTAACTCTATGTTAAATTATATTTTACTCTTCGTCACTAACAGAAAATCTTATTGTATCTCCTGCTGTCTCCTCAAATGCGGGGGCAGTCTCAACTGCAACCTCCTCGGACTCTGCCTTAAAAGCAATAGTCTCTTCCGCTGAAACAATCGGCTCTGCCTTGGGAGCAATCGGCTCCTCAACGGGAGTGAAGGCAACCTTGGAGATGGGTTCCTTCGCCTTGTGCTCGTTTTTAAGCACATCTATCTGAGATGTGAACATACCTATCATCTGTGCTTTGAAAAGCTCGGTGGAACGTCTCACAGTCTCTGCATCTCTTGTGGCATCAGCAGATGTCTTTGTGGCTTCCGCGATAATCTCACGTGCTTTCCTCTCGGCATTCTCGATTATAAGACGTGCCTTCTCCTCTGCATTACGACGCATATCGTCTCCTGTGCTCTGGGCAACGAGGAGTGCGTTCTGCATGGTATCCTCTATTGATTTATAATGCTCCAATGCTTTATTGAGCATATTGACCTTATCGGAGAGGTCAATGTTGTTTTTATACATTGTCTCATAATCGCGGAGCAGAAGCTCCATAAACTCATCTACCTCGGCCTTCTTATAGCCCATAGCTGAGCTGGAATATTTCTTAGTCTGAATATCTACCGGAGTAATCATACGCGTTCTCCTTTGCTATATTATAAAAAATATTTAAGACAAACTATTGTACGCCCCTTACGGCTTGTAAGGTTATCGGTATCAATCACCATCTTGCCGTAACCTCTGACAGAGATTACATCACCGTCAGTTACTTTGGATGACGGGCTCTTGGCAATATCGTAATTGTGGCGGACAAGACCCCGCTCTATCAATGCTGTGCCCTTCTCACGGCTAAGGCCCGTGGCGGATGACACAATACAATCAAGGCGGAGGGATGCTACTGTGACTTTCTTCTCCTCGTACTTACGCTCGTAGGAAAAGATACGGTCATCTGTGGCGGGTGTGCAAATCACATTTGACGAGGATACCCCCGTGAGATTAAGGCACACAAATTCCGATACGGAATCATCACAAAACACGAAGGCGGATTTATCATCAGTGATTATATCACCTATCTTCTCCCTCTTGATACCAAGGCCCAATATAGCGCCCAGGTAATCTCTGTGGGAAAACACTCTGCCGTCGGTAGCGGTAATCTGCAAGGGAACGAAGGGATAGTACGCTTCATCATCCTCATCAGGACAAAAAGCCAAAATCGCCCTCTCCGCTTCGGCATATCCACCCCAACCCTTAACACAGAAGTTACCTTTGCAATACGATCTTGCAAGGCGTTGCTCTCTGGGATTCAAAAAAGGGGTGTATGTGACGATATGGTGGGATTCACACCGCTCGGCTAAATCCATAACTCGTGAAATAAGAATTCTCTCCTCTCCGTCAAGAGAGGAAAGAATATCCCTTTTTGTCATATCAGTCTAAATCAAAAATACCGTTGCATTTGAGTTCGCTGCTGAAATCACCCATAATGCCTACATTATAGGGTGCGAGCAACAAAATGCCGTTGGCTACCTTCTGCATACTGCCGTCAAGAGCATATACTGCACCGCTCAAGAAATCCACCATCTTGCGGGCGTCTTCCTTCTCGAGTCTCTCAAGGTTAACCACAACGGGTTTCTTGCTTTTGAGGTGGTCTGCGATATCCTGAGAATCATTATAAGAAGTGGGCTGAAGCACCACTACCTTGAGCTGAGTAGTTGTGTGAATGTTTACTACCTTACCCTTTTTGGTGGTGGGAGCAACCTCCTCTGCACGAGCCTTGGGTTCAAATACAGATGACTCTGTCTCCTGAATGGCCTCTTCTTCACCTAAACCCATTACGTTCATCATCTTATTAACGAAATTTCCCATCTTGTTATTGCCTCCTTAAAGCATATTTTTTCAATTGTTTTTTAAGTATGACTTTACAGGAATAATCCCCTGCCTACACGCACGATATTAGCGCCTTCTTCGATAGCAATTTCGAAATCGTTACTCATGCCCATAGACAAATATTCCATACTAATATTATCATATTTTTTTGTCGATATGTCAACATATTTTTTATATAAAGATGAAAAAATATGGCGTATTTCTTCATCCTCTGCTCCCAGGGGTGCCATGGTCATAAAACCCTTGACACAAACACCTTCCATAAGGGTAATTTCACCAAGAAAACCATCAATTTCATCCATGGTGATTCCGTACTTACTCTCCTCGCCAGACACGTTGACTTCCACCAAAATATCGGTGGTGACTCCCGCCTTGACAGACTGCTTGCTTATCTCCTCGGCAAGACGGATAGAATCAACGGAATGTATGAGCTTAGTTTTGCCGATAATGGCTTTCACCTTATTGGTCTGCAAATGACCAATAAGATGCCAGTTTATATCAGGGAACAGGTCGTGTTTCTCAAGAAACGGCTGGACTCTGTTCTCACCGAAAGATGTCACTCCAAGGGATTCAAGCTCTCGCATAGGTTCCTCTCCCACCGTCTTGGTGACAGCAAGAAGGGTAATATCCCTCGCATCTCTGCCACATCTTGCGCAGGCAGATTCGATGCGGTCTAATACATTTTGCAAATTATCTTTAACGTTTGGCATACCTGACTCTCCATACAAAGTTTATTTCATCGGGATGTTCTCGCCTACTTCTTTGGCGTCTATTACCACCTCATCATAGAGAAGAACTGAGCCTCTGTCGGCGGTATTCTCTCTGACGATAGCGTATTTATTATCTTTATAGATTATATCTGCGGTCTTAAACTTCATAAGACCTTCGGTGACTGTATATACACCCTGAACGCCGTTATTGACACGTATCGCATCAACGGGGATTTTGATACCGCTGTATTTGTTGGTAATGAGGGTTATCTTGGACTTACGGCTCCTGAGCGCATAATCGGAATATTCCGTAGCAGTGACACCCACAACACACTTTTTACTGTCGGTAGGTGATATGTATGTGATAGTAGCGTTATATTCGTCGGTACCCTCACCAATTTTGATGTATACCGCCTGACCAACCTTCATATCCGCCGCCTTATCCGCAGGCACCAACATATTTGCATACCACTCCACGTTATTGACTATCTTGCACACGGGCACCTGCGCACCTTCCTGTGCTTTTTCGTCTGAGCCAAAGACATTCTTGAAATCCTCTACCGTCATACTCATAGCGGATTTGGCACTGAGTATCTGCTCATAACCGTCTATAAGAGTGGAGTAAATACCGGGGGTGGGTGCATAGAGATTTTTCTTGGATGAGGCGAGCTGCTGTTCGTAGCGTTCCTTCTGATTCTTCAAATCATCAAGCATAGTGGATACGCTACCTATCTCGCCTGATACCTCGAGTTTCTTATTGATAAGCACATTTAGGTCGCCCTTGAGCTTTGCTACATTCTGCAAATCCTTGGAATTTAACGATATCATAAGGTCCGATACCCTGGTAGAGATCTGTCCGTCAAGTTTAGTCTTATCTCCATTGAAGATGAACTGCCCACTCTGCGAACCGCTTATCTCGGCTATACGTGCGTTTATCTGTTTGAGCTTCGCCTGAGTGTCACTATCCACTCCGCCTGCATACACAGAAGCTACCTGCTTGCCCTTCTTTACCACGTCATTCTCAGAAACGACATTTTCAAGCACGCCGTTGGAATCGGATATAATAACCTTCTCATCACGGATAACTATGCCATCATACTCCTCACTGTTTTCCACCGTACCGTAACGCACCATCTCGGATTTGACGGGTGGATTAAGCAATATAGCAAGATTCCAGAGTTGGAATATCACAAGGCATATTATAAATGCACGCAACAAGAATTTTTTCATAAAGGCGATCCTTCCTTTGCAAGAATTTCTATTTCAATAGTTCTGTCCTGACTTCGTCTAAAATGTTCTTTACCTGTCCTTCATCTGTGGGATCAATCCAATGTATACTGTCATTGGCATTAAACCAGGTGAGTTGGCGTTTGGCGTATCTGCGGGAATTGCGTTTGATGAGGCGAATTGCCTCCTCTGTGGTGCATTTGCCCTCACGATACCACACTATCTCCCTGTAGCCGATTGCCTGAAGGGAATTGGAACGCTTATCCAGACCCTTGTCCATAATAGACATTGCCTCTTCAAAAAGGCCTGACTCCACCATCTTATCAACTCTCATATCAATTGATGCATAGAGTTTGTCCCTATCGCGATGCATACCGATTATGAAGGGGATATATTTTGAATTTGATGTATTCTCTTTCTGGATGGTGATTGACTTGCCCGTGGTGTGATAAAACTCAAGGGCACGGACAACACGCTTGGTATTATTAGGGTGAATATTCTCTGCGGCTATGCTGTCTTTCTCCGAAAGAAGTTTATGAAGATACTCCCCACCCTTCTCCTCGGCTATCTGCCACAGATGATTACGATATTCCTCATCCTGACTGTTATCCTCAAAAGCAGCGCCTTTGATAAGGGAATCAATATAAAGGCCCGTACCACCGCAGATTATAGGCAGTTTGCCACGGGAGGAGATATCCTCTATCACAGGCTCTGCCATCTCTACAAATCGGCTGACACTACAATCATCATCAGGCTTTAATACATCTATGAGGTGATGAGGTACGCCCTCCATCTCCTCGGGAGTGACTTTGGCGGTACCTATATCTAAATATTTATATATTTGCATTGAGTCGGCGGATACAACTTCACCCGAGAGTGCCTTTGCCATCTTAACAGCAAAGGATGATTTGCCCGATGCGGTTGCGCCTACTATTACAAGCAGAGGTATCACCAATAAAACTCCTTTACACTATTCTTTTGAACTGTTTTTCCAATGCAGTCTTACTCATACGTACACATATGGGTCTGCCGTGGGGGCAAGTATTGATGCCCTCCAATGCCATAACCTCACTCACCAGATGATCCATATCTGCCATTGTAAGATGCTTGCCACCTTTGATGGCCTTTTTGCACGCTACGGTGTGAAGTGTCTTCTCATAAAGTTCGTGCTTGGGTTTGGCACTGTTTTTGCTCAAAATATCTATAATCTCTGCCACGGTCTCACGAAGCACATCGTCACTTGCTTCCATAGGCACTTTGCGGATGACGATGTCCTTATCACCAAATACGTCTATCTCAAAACCGATCTCTGCGAAAAAGTCCATATTATCGCAGGCGGTATTGAAATCCTGACCATCTAATGATATTACCACAGGAATAAGAAGTGACTGGGGTGATATCTCACCCTTCTGCCACTCTGCCATGAGGTCTTCAAACCATATCCTCTCGTGGGCGGCGTGCTGGTCTACAAGAATCATATCCTCTCCCGACTGGGCAATGATGTAGGTGTTAAACACCTGACCTATCACGGTGAAATCTCTGCCAGGGATATATTCAGGGGATTTGGGTGGGATATCCTTGGCATCTGATACCGTGGGGGTATCCTTTACCGCAGGGATATCCACCACCTCAACGGGAGACGGAATCTCCGCCTTTACCTCAGGTTGAGGTGTGATGGGTTTTTCCTCTACCTCTATCTTCTCCGCAAAAGAAGAAGGTGTGGGTTGAGGGGTATATACTGACTTTTCAGGGATTGTTTTTTCTTCAAAACTTGTCTTTACGGGGGAAGACGTACTTACTGTATGGCTACCCTTGATGTCCTGCCTGAGATAATTGCCGAAGGGCTTGTGGTCGGGCAAGGAACGGGTTTTCTCGGATTTCATAATCGTTTCCCGTATCTGCTCGCGAACAGCATCGGCAGTTGTGGCAGGTTTATCCTGCTTATGAGGGGTGATGTCAAGCTCTGTCTGAGGTGTGGCACGAAGGGTATCGGCAACCTCATCCTTAACGGTGAACACCGCCTTATCCTCTACCTCGGGAATATGGGTGGTCTGTGCCAACGCTTCTTTAACGGCCCAATACACAGCACTGTATATCTTCTTTTCATTAGAGAAGCGCACTTCCATCTTGGTGGGATGCACATTCACATCCACAAGGCCCGGCGCAATATCAATATAAAGTACGCAGACGGGGAATTTGCCCACCATAACGGAATTACGGTATGCCTCGGAAACGGCGGTACTGATGGTGCGGTTAACGATATTTCTGCCGTTTAAGAAAAACACCTGATGGCGTCTATCCTTACGGGAAAGGGAAAATGCACCTGTGCAACCCGTTACCTTGATATATTCTTCCTTGTATTTTACACCAAGCATATTCTTGGCATAGTTATCACCATAAACCGTGTGGATACAGTCAAGCACCTTGCCTGTGCCGTGACTTGTGACAACCGTCTTGCCGTTACTGATAAATTTAATAGACACATCGGGATGACAAAGAATCATCTTATTTACAACATCTGTCACTGCGGTGGTCTCTGCCGCATCATTTTTGAGAAATTTCATACGGGCAGGGGTGTTGAAAAACAGATTACGGATGATTATGGTGGTACCGTCAGGGCATCCCGCTTCCGTATCCTCTATGAGTTCTCCCCCTTCAAACACTACATTCTTACCGAATGCACTGTCGCGGGTCTTGGTAAACATCTCCGTCTTTGAAACTGCCGCAATACTTGCAAGAGCCTCACCTCTGAAACCCAAGGTGCAGATTTTCTCAAGGTCTTCCCTTGTGGCAATCTTACTGGTAGCATGGCGGGAGAATGCAGTAACCGCATCCTCAGGCAAAATACCGTCACCATCATCGGTGACACGGATATAGGTCATTCCGCCGTTTTTAATCTCTACCACGATATTTTTCGCATGGGCATCAACGGAGTTCTCAATAAGCTCTTTAACCGCAGAGGCAGGACGTTCTACAACTTCACCCGCCGCAATCATATTGGCAAGTTGTTTATCTAAAATATTAATTTTCATACTTTGCCTCCTTGGTAATTATTAAACAGAATCAATTTTCTTTAAGTTTCTTCTGGATGGTATAAAGCTCGTTCAACGCCTCAATGGGAGTGAGGGTGGACAAATCAATGCTCAATATATGCTCTGCCGTCTCATTCGGGAAAGCATCAACACTCTGTCTTGGGGGTGCGATATAGTCTGTAACAGGAGCATCCGCACTTATCTGGCCATTTTCCAGACTTGCAAGTACCTGCTCGGCACGATCGGTAACCTCTGTGGGCACTCCTGCAAGAGCTGCAACCTCTATACCATAGCTATCCGATGCTCCGCCGGGGATAATCTTGCGAAGGAACACTATATCTCTACCCCTCTTCTTAACAGCGATAGAGAAGTTCTTAACACCCTCTAAGCGTTCTTCCAATACCTTGAGTTCGTGATAGTGGGTGGCAAACATTGTCTTGGCACCGATCTTGGCACTCACATACTCTGTAACCGCCCAGGCAATAGAGAGACCGTCAAAGGTGGATGTGCCTCTGCCGATTTCATCTAAAACGATAAGACTCTTCGAGGTGGCATTCTTCAGTATATTGGCAACCTCGCTCATCTCTACCATAAGGGTACTCTGACGTGATGCGATATCATCGGATGCACCTACCCTGGTAAACACTCTGTCAACCACACCTATATGGCAGGAAGATGCAGGAACAAAGCTACCTATCTGCGCCATAATGGTAATGAGGGCAATCTGCCTCATATAAGTTGATTTACCCGCCATATTGGGGCCTGTGATAAGAAGGAATCTATCCTGATCTGTGTTGAGGAATGTGTCATTAGGCACGAAAAGGGAGGTGCTCATCACCTCTACAGAGGGGTGTCTGCCGTCTTTTATCTCTATAACATCACCGTTATCAACAGTGGGCTTGACATAACCATTCTCTGATGCTACACGGCTCATAGAGCAAAATGCATCTACCGCCGCAATCATACGGGCACAACGCTGAATACGTTTAAGATTATCCACTACAAGATTTTTGAGTGTGCAGAAAATCTCGTATTCCAAAGCGGCAATCTTGTCCTTAGCACCCGTTACGGAATCCTCTACCCTCTTGAGTTCATCGGTGATATATCTCTCACAGTTGGCAAGAGTCTGCTTACGAATATACTCGGGGGGGACTTTATCCATATTGGTCTTTGATACTTCGATATAGTAACCAAACACCTTGTTGTAGGATATCTTGAGCTGTTT
Source organism: Clostridia bacterium (assembly GCA_045659025.1). GTDB lineage: Bacteria > Bacillota > Clostridia > UMGS1810 > UMGS1810 > SIG455. Next base: position 1,315 of record JAZOWA010000063.1, on the reverse strand, counting down.
AATGCCTGTTCTTTCCCTCTCGGCTTCCTCAATACTGCTTATAATACCTGTGCCTGAATTCTTAATCTCACGCAGGCTGTCAAGCTCTGCATCATAGCCCTTGCGGATCATATCGCCTTCCCTTACAGAGAAGGGGGGCTCATCTGCAATAGCAAGGCAAAGGGTATGTGCCACATCATCGACTGTGTCCAGATTGGTGGCAATATTTGAAAGCAGAGGGGATGCAGCGTCTGCAAGTATATTCTTGATACCGGGCGCCTTTTTAAGACTCAATCCCAGAGAAAGCAAATCCCTGGCATTGGCACTGCCGTATACTATCTTGGAGGATATTCTCTCTATATCAGTAAAACCACGGAGCGCTTCCGTGAGGGATTCGCGCATCCTGAAATCATTGCAAAGTTCCTCAACGCTGTCAAGACGGAGATTAATCTTGCCCGTATCTGTGAGGGGGCGGTCAACCCACTCTGCCAAAAGACGCGCTCCCATTGAGGTGGTGGTCTTATCAAGTACCCAAAGGAGCGAACCCTTCTTGGATTTATCACGCATGGTAGAGGTCAACTCCAGATTGCGACGGGAGGCCATATCGATCTCCATATACTCGTCTTTAAGATAGAGCTTGACCTTCTTTAAGTAGCTCAAGTTTATCTTCTGGGTGTGTCTCAGGTATTCAAGAGCGCCACCAAGGGCACGAATACAAAGAGGGTGAGAGTTAATGCTTAAATCACCCAAATCAATCAGGTTTTCCTCTATGAGTTCCTTTGCAAGGTCTATATCGTAATTCTCCTTCGGCATCATACTGTCAAAATAGCCGAAGCGTTTCTTCATCTCTGCGAATATGCCGATGTCTTTAGCGGGGATATCGTTCACTATAAGCTCGGCTGGGTTGAAGCAGGCAATAACATTGGCAAGGCGGTTCTCAATAACATCATTGGCACCGCAGGATGCAAACACATCACCCGTGGTGGCATCAATAAACACCACACCGAAGCCCTCATCACCGTAATATACCGACGCGAGATAATTATTCTTATGCTCGTCCAACACCACATCAAGATTCACCGTGCCGGGAGTGATGATACGCACCACATCACGTCTTACAATCTTCTTGGTGGCTTTGGGGTCTTCCATCTGCTCGCATATAGCCACCTTCTTACCTGCGGCAATAAGCTTGGCGATATAGCCCTCTACGCTATGGAAGGGTACTCCGCACATGGGAATACGTTCAGGACCTGAACCCTTGCCAGTGAGAGTGATATTTAATATCTCCGATGCCACGTAGGCATCTTCATTGAACATCTCATAAAAATCACCGAGA
>JAZOWA010000062.1:0-41062 GCA_045659025.1 Clostridia bacterium | reverse complement strand
CCAAAATGTGTTTTGACATATTTTATGTCGAAGCTCAACCATATTTGTTTCAATGTCGCTTATCCATTCATATTCGTTATTATAATGTTCCTGAATGTAGTTATAATATATATCATCATAGTCTAAAAGAGAAATATCAATTCCTTTGCTTGATAAAACATCTAAAATTTTTTTCGTCGGAAGAGGAGTTTCGTTATTTAATATTCTGTATAATGTTGTAACAGATATACCAATTTCAGATGCAAATCTTACTTTCGAAACTCCTAATTCATTTATCGCCACATCTATCAATTCAGAATAAAGCATACTATAATCTACTCCATTTCTATATTTACTCCCGTATCAATCAAAACCTGTTATACATCAAAATGTATAAAACCACCTAATGGTGCAGGAATACTATAACCTGTTTGCTTTCCATTAACATCATAATGAAAATATCCTCCGCCAAGTGCCGGATCACTTCTTCCAGTTTGTTCACCATCTTGATTATAGTGGACATATCCACCAAAAAAGGCAGGGTGGCTATATCCGGTTTTGTTATTATCTTTGTCATAGTGAAAAATATCACCGGATAACGACGCTGATTTACTACAACCTGTCGGATTACCATCATTATCAAAATGCATATATGAATAACTTGATGACTTTCTACTAAAACCTGTTTTAGCCATATTGTTACTCCTTTCTCTGCTATTTGACACAATTCGACTTTTGTCAAGTCAGGATAAAAAGTTATATTCAAAATTCAATCTTATTTGGATTCATTGTATCACAAAAATGGTGTTTCTACAACAAAATTGTAAAAAAACAGGCGCACCTTGGCAAGGTGCGCCTGTGGGGATTAAAGCTTTGCCCTGATGATTTTGCCGCTGGTGGTCTTGGGAAGGGATTCCCTGAACTCGATAATGCGGGGGTATTTATAAGGAGCGGTGTGGTCCTTAACGTAGAGCTGGATTTCCTTTTTAAGTTCTTCGCTGGGAACGGTGTCTTTGGTAAGAACGATACTTGCCTTAACTACCTGACCGCGAATGGGATCGGGAGCAGCGGATACACCACATTCCAATACATAGGGAAGCTCCATAATAACGCTCTCAATCTCAAAGGGACCGATACGGTATCCTGATGATTTGATAACGTCGTCAATACGGCCTACGTAGAAATAGAAGTTATCCTCGTCACGGTATGCAACGTCACCGGTATGATAGAGGCCGTCATGCCATACTTCTTTGGTCTTTTCCTCGTCTTTATAGTAGCCTTTGAAGAGACCGCAGGGGACCTTCTCGGAGGTGCGGATAACTATCTCACCGTTCTCACCTACGTCAACACTGTTGCCGTCGGGATCAACGATATCAACATCATAAAGGGGTACGGGTTTACCCATAGCACCAACCTTATACTCGCCGCCGTAGAGGTTACCGATAAGGCAGGTGGTCTCGGTCTGGCCGAAGCCTTCCATAATCTCAAGGCCTGTGAGGTTCTTAATCTGCTTATAAACCTCAAGGTTGAGTGCCTCGCCCGCTGTGGTGGTATGCTGAACGGAGGACATATCGTATTTGGATATGTCTTCCTTGATAAGCATACGATACATTGTGGGAGGTGCGCAGAAGGTGGTAATCTTATACTCTGCAAAGAGAGGCAGAATGTCTGCCGCATCAAACTTATCAAAATCGTATACGAAGAGGGCTGCTTCGCAAAGCCACTGTCCGTATATCTTACCCCAGGCGGCCTTTGCCCAACCCGTATCGGAGATGGTGAGGTGGAGACCTGACGGATCTACACAATGCCAGTAGTTTGCAGTGTGGAAGTGGCCGAGGGGGTATGTATAGCTATGGAGTGCCATCTTGGGATTGCCCGTGGTACCTGATGTGAAGTACATAAGCATATCGTCACTACCGCAGGGGGAATCGTCCTTACGCTCATATACATCGGAGAATGCTTTATATTCACTGTCAAAGTCTCTCCAACCGTCTCTTGTGCCACCTACTAAAATCTTCTCTTTCAATGAGGGCGCATTCACAGCGCCAAGCTCTGCCTGGTGGGCGATATCACCATCAGCACTACAGAGGATTGCATCTACCTCTGCCGCATTATAGCGGTATTCGTAGTCGTGGCTCTGCAAGAGGTATGTGGCAGGGATTGCTATAGCGCCAATCTTATGAAGTGCTAAAATCGCAATCCAGAACTGATAATGACGTTTGAGAACGAGCATTACCTTACTACCCTTCTTAATACCGATAGATTCAAAGTAGTTAGCGCATCTTGCTGATTCACGTTTGAAATCGTCGAAGGTGAAGCGTTTTTCCTCTTTATCATTAGAAAGGTGAATCATAGCGAGTTTATCGGGGGATTTATCGGCGATGGCATCGATTACATCAAAAGCGAAGTTGAACTTATCTTCGTTCTTGAAGTCAATCTTAAGAAGTGAGCCATGTTCATCCTCAACCGTATCAATGAAATTATGATATACTCGTTTGTACTCTCTGTGGGGTTTATAATTGGGATTCTTATTGAAGGTCTTAACTTCCTGTTCCTTCTGCTCGCCGTTCAATACGATTGCATAGAATTCACAATCTTTACCGCCCAAAGCAATCATTCCGTGGGGAATGGAACTATCGTAATAGATAGTATCGCCTTCGTTCAAAACTTCTGTATGGCTACCTATCTGAACTTTAAGTGTACCGCTGATAACGATATCAAGCTCCTGTCCCTGATGAGTCATAAGCTCTATATCACGGCGTTCTGCCTCTTCGTCATATACACACTGAACATAAAGAGGCTCGGACACTCTGTTCTTGAATGCGGATGCCAGGTTATAGTAGGTCATGCCGTGGGCACGGTCAATCTTCTGGCCTTCGCCCTTACGGGTAACTGTGTGGGATTTAAGGGTGGAGCTGACACCTTCGATAATATCGGTAACACCTACTTTGAAGGCAAGGGCGCATCTGTAGATAAATGCGAAGCTTAAGTCCCTCTCCCCTTCTTCACAAGCAACATACTGTTCTCTTGTGAGACCTGTGAGTTTTGCCATGGTCTCAACGGAAATTCCGTCTATCTGGCGGAGTTCCTTAATACGTGCCGCAACCTCACTGATCTTAAAATCAAGGCCGGTCATCAATGTTTCTTCCATTGGGTTCATCCTCTCTGCGATAAAATAAAAAAGCCCGTCTCAAACACAAACTTTGAGACGAGCATTAACCCGCGGTACCACTCAAATTGCACAGGCCGTTACACCTTGTGCCACTTTTCAGACTCTATCAAGCCCTATGCTCTGACGCGGCAGTCACGAGAAGGTTCTACTTACCAGATGGCTTTCTTCCTTCCAACTCAGGAGCTACAGCTTTCAGGTTCACTTTAACGGCTCACACCACCCGCCGTTTCTCTCGAAAAGCTACGTTGAAGCACTCTCCATCACAGTTTTTGTTTGAAATTATATGTATTGTACCACATTGGCAAAGGATTGTCAACAGTTTTTGCACAAAATGTGTCCGACACGCAAAAACACCCGCAAGCGATATACTTACGGGTGTTTTGTATTGATTCGTATTATTCTATGATTGCTTCGCAAAGGGGATAAAGGTTGCTGAGTATCCAGAGGAATATCTTTTTAGACGTGGTGGCAACGGAGATCTCTTTAGTCTCCTCTGCAGCACCAACCTCTGTAATAGCAAAGGTGCCGTCTTCTTTGGATTCTATCACGATGGCGGTTGAGGTCTTGTACTCCTCGGGGAAGTCACTTCTTTTAACACTAACCTTACCTGATGCAATTGAGCCTGTGAAGACGTTGTTGGGAGTGATATCCATTACAACCGTTTCAGTCTTCAAAGGAGCACCATCAAGACCATTTATCACATTACCAAATGCATCAACAACTGCCGCATATACCTCGGCATCCTCATAAGCGATATCACCACTGATTTTAATTGTAGTGGGAGTGCCGTCCGCCTTGACTTTGGTATCTATCATTTCACCATTTACAAAGAGACGAACGCCAAGATTTTCAAGGCCGTTGAGTTCAGAACCTGTAACCTTAACTGTGTTTGCCGTCTCGCCCTGCTCAATTGCGAGTGTGGGATCATAAGCAATATCACCGCTTATATTGTATGCGGGGTTGGCTGTGGTCTCAACTGTAGAGATTGCAGCAGATGAGAAATACATATTTGCATCCTTATTGGGAGTTAAGATAAATATCTTACCGGTGGTGTAACCCAATCTAATACCTGATGCTATTAAAACCCCATCAAGGTAAACTGACATCTGTCTCACCAATCTGTTATTGATATTGATATCGTAATATACTTCCAGCGAATACCATCTGTTCTTCTCCAGGGTGATTCCTGTACTTACTATACCCATAACCGAAGAAGGGGTAACAATATCAAGAGTCATATCGGTATTGAGCTCGGCTCTGGCGTAGTAACTGTTTGTATTGTGGGTGGCAAGTGCGATAAGTTTGCTGTCTTCAGCCAGATCGCCATCTACATAGAAGCCCAATTTAACAAGGCCCTGTGGGTATTTGCCTTCAGCAGCAGAAACGTTATGGTTTGTTCTGGCAGAGCCCTGCTGACGGATATCGGTATGAACTCCATCAAACAAGGTGGGGTTGCTTCCGTCATCTGTAACCTTTTTCCAACCGAACTTATCACCATAGGTTGTTCCGTCGGTGAAGAGATTCTTATAAACCGTGGGATCAGCCATAGTGGCACCATAGATGTTTATAACGTTGGTCATTTCGTCCTCTATAACCGCATAGAAGGAGTTATTACCTGCTACAACGGGAAGTGCAACAGTACCTGATGCAAGACCTGCTTCAACTGAATTGAGCTTAGCACCATTACGGTAATAATCAGCACCTTCTATAGCTTTGAAAAGCACTTTAGAGCCCTGCATTGCGTAGGTTTTAAGAAGCTCGGGGTTATACAACTCAAACGCAGGAACTACGTACTGATTTTCAATTGTGATTTCAACGCTTGGGCTGAACGTGCCGTCTTCATAGCGGAAACGTACATAGTATGTGCCGGGTGCAAGATCGGCGATCTTATCTGCGCCTTCTGCTACGGGAGTATATGTAGCCGCCCCTACAAGTGCATATTCATAAAGCTTGGTGGGGTCAAGGCCCGCGATTGCACCCTTACCGCCTGCGACAGTCTTGTGTACTGCAACAAGGCCTATAGGAACGGGTGTATCGGTAGCGATATCCATAACCAAAGTATCTGTCATCAAAGGACCGCTAAATCCGTTGAACACTTTACCACAAGAATCCACAACCGCTGCGTATACTGACGAATCACGCATATCAGAAAGCGTCGGGAGTGAGATAGCGGTGTCGGTACCGTCGGTCACAACATCAGTATCAACCATTTCACCGTTTACAAACAATTTAACGGTATAGTCAGTCAAGCCACCAAAGTCTGTAAGTGCAACCTTTACACTACTTGCTTCAGAACCTGCAGCAATAGAAATTGCGGGGTATACCTTAATAAGAGAGGTACGGTTAGAGAACATCTTAACCTTCGAGCCTGTGGCAGCAGTTACTGCCTTGGGCCAGTCACCTGATGCCACAACAACACAGTTAACCGCATCACCTATATAGCAGTTGGAAGGACCGTCACCAGAGTTTACATAAACAGTAGTCTGGCTGGTTGTGTATATCTTTCCTCTTGCAACGAGAACACCATCAAGATAAAGGTCTGTCATACCCGTATTGAGGAAATCAGTGAAAATTCCAATATCGTGCCACTCATCGGATGTAACAGTAATGCCTGTATCAATCTCGCCCGAACCAAGAGTATCCACATACAAGCGTCCGCCCGCCTTGATAACAGGTGTGAAACGGCATTTTTTACCGCTATCTGCAGTAAGGGCAATGGGACGGAAGTCTGAGGTGAGCTTTCCATCAATATAGAAGCCCAGCGCCTGCTGAAGCTGAGGATATGTGGTGGTGGCATCCACTTTAATATTTTCAGTGATATTTCCTTCTGCTGCCTGATATGCAACCGTATGGTTATCATCAATCAATCCGCTTACATTTGCATTGGGAGAAGCCGTGGTGTATTTAACCGCAGTAGAATCAACAGAAGTGTGCATACCAACACCGGAAACGGAGGTAGAATATCTTTCGATAGAAGCACCGTAAACAGAAACAGTACCATACTCTACTCCATCACCTGACGCAGAGAAGTTATTAAGTCCTGCATTAACAGTAAGTGCTACGGCACCGATATCGGATTTGAGCTCATAATCGGTGATTTCTTCACCATTTCTGTAATATGTTGCACCTGCAATAGCGGTCAGCAATACTTTCGATCCTGCCATGGCATAGGATTTCGTACCAAAAGCATCGGCATTGTAGAATTCAAATCGGGAACCTGTGTAGTTATCCTCAATCGTGATTGCAACAGGTGAACTGAAAGTGCCATCTGCATAGCGATAACGAACATAGTATTTGCCAGGTGCAAGATGGGAAATACGGGTTGAATTGGCTCTCACAGGTATATATGCAGAGCCACCTGCGGGAACGTATTCGTAAAGTCTGTCTGTTCTAAGGCCTTCAATTGCACCATAGCCATCAACTGTAGTCTTGTGTACTGCCGTAAGGCTTGTGGGGTATTCAACTGTAGTAAGAAGTGTTACACCGCCATAAGTCAAATCAGTAGTGCTGAGGTCGCGTTCGTATCTGTAAACGGGCAATGTGCCGTCTTCGGATGTTCCATAGAGACCCTGCTGCATAAATGTACCGGGGTTACCCGAGTTATCAGTAACGTCGGGCTCGAACAATCCACCGATAACGTTACCTGCCACCTGATTCATAGGAACTACATATCCGCCGTTCTCAAAGGTCACAACTTCTTCAAGAAGAAGCGTTGCATCAGTAGCACTACCGGAATACTGTCTTGCCATGAAAGACGCGCCTGCAGGAATCTCATAATATTTAGCGCCATGATGATCAAGAGTTTCCAACGCTCTCTCATACTGAAGCTTCTTATCTGCGGCCTTCACGGAAGCAAGCTTATCCTTTTCCATCCAGTCGCCTGATTTGGGAATAAAGTATGCAGTAGCACGGGTACGGCTGCGAGTCGCTTTATCATTGGGGTAAAGCTTCAAAGTCTTGCTCTTTGACTGGGATACTGTACCTGTGCGGATATCATAGAACTGTCTGTAATACTCTATTGCTGTGTCCGCTGCCTTGTTTGAGCCATGTCTCAAAACGAACTTATCGTCTTCGTTGAAAGTAGCACCATCGGAGATTATCTTATCACGGGCAGATTTAACAGTAGATTTGAGTCTGGTGTCATTCGCTGCAGCATATTTGAAGATTGCATCAGCAGCAACAAAATGGCTGGTGATACGACGTTCAAGCCAGTCATCACCGGATTCATTTGCGCATCCGCCGGGGGATTCAACCAGGAAGGATACACAACCAAACTGTGTATAAAAGGGATGGTTATAAACTGTCTTGTACGCTGAGTATCTGGCGTTTTCTGCAGACTCAACATCATCATAAATATAGGGGAAGAGCTTTGATTCAACCGCCTTATCTCTAACCTCTACAACAAAGTCTTTGCTCAATGCTGCAATTTCCGCAGAGGTATTCAAAGTAGCACCTACAGCATAACTGATGTCAGCGAAGCTGGCCTCTATAGCTGTACCTGATTTGAAAGAGGTGTATTCGTGAGCATCAATAACTATCTCAGGCATGAACTTATGGAATACCTTGTAAGTACCTCTCATCTCATTGGTGATAACCTGCATACAGTCTCTGTTGGGATTGACTGTACCATCAAGAGAGGCAACTTCACGGGAATATGTGTATGCAGTATATACACCTACACGGGGAATTACAAGGATATTTACCTTGTCAAGGATTCCCTCACCATACTCAGTATCAAGGGCTTTGACCATAGCAAGAGTAGCCTCACCGGGAGCACGTTCATTACCGTGAATCTGGCCTTTGTAGAGAATGGTGGGTTTGCCATTTGCCTTTACTATCTCGGCAACATCATCCATTGTGGCACCTGCAGGGATGTCGGACTGTGTAAACACCACAAGATTCATATAGTAGTCAGGGCTCTTATATGAACGCTGAATATTCTCAAAGAAATACAAATTATCATCTGCATCATCAATGCTCTTGATAAAGTTGATTCTCTCGGCCTGGGTAGTCATCGTGAGGGGGTGATGGTCTACTCGGTTGGGATCAAAAAACGGTGTCTTTGAAACATATTTATTAAATGCTTCCTCGGCAAACGTACCCTTGGGAACCTGCATATAATCATTCATTGCATGAGTATATGTAAGGACCTGTGAGGCATGCCATCCACTTATAGCGGGCTTGTCATAAAATTCTGCCACAACATTCTGGGTAGAGCCTGCAACATTTTCAATATTGCCAAAATAATAGGTCCTCTTCTTAGTAATGCCGTTGGCTTTTGTAGTAAGATGCATCGTTCTCTCTACGGAAATACCCTCGTATGTATAGAGCTTTCCACCGTCTGACAAATCAGAAGTGGAAGCAGGCTCAGTCAGGGTGCCTGACGCAGAAGAATAAGAAACACCTCCTACATAAAGTGAAACTGTACCTGAAGCATATTCTGCAGGTACGGTAACCGCAAGTGTAAATGTTTCGTCTGCAGCGGAGGCAGTGAATGTAAAAAGTGTGAAAAGCATACACACTACAAGCACTGTGCTGATTAAACGATTAAATTGTTTCATAAAAAAGTGCTCCTTTTCCAATATAAAAAACATATATAATATTATACTGTTTTATACAGGATTTGTCAACGAATTTCAACCCGAAGAACGATAAAAAATCACCCGCAGTAACGTTGTACTGCGGGTGATTCATATTAAACCTTATTATTCTACAATTGCCTCACAGAGAGGATAAAGTTTGCTGAGTATCCAGAGGAATACCTTTCTGGATGTGGTGGTAACAGGAACCTCTTTAGTGGTTTCATTGCTACCAAATTCTGTGGCAACCAATGTGCCATCAGCCTTAATCTCGATAACCTGAGCAGTAGCTGTCTTATATGCCTCGGGGAACTCGCTTCTCATAACCTTAACCTTACCTGATGCGATTGATCCACTGAATATGCTGGGAGCAACAGGTGCGGTGGTGGTGATATCCATTACGATAGTCTCTGTCTGCAATGGGCCAAAAAGACCATTGACAATATTACCGAAGTCATCCACTACAGCCGCATATACCTTGGCATCATCATACACACCATATCCTATCAACTCAATGGCTGTGGGTGTGCCATCTGTAGCAACGGAAGCGTCAAGCATCTCGCCATCTACAAAGAGACGAACGCCAAGATTCTCAAGGCCGTTGAGCTCTGTACCTGTAACCTTAACTGTGTTTGCAGTCTCGCCCTGCTCAATGGTGAGTGTGGGATCGTATGCAATAGTACCGCTGAGGTTGTATGCAGGGTTTGCTGTGGTCTCTACAGTAGAAATTGAAGCAGATGAGAAATACAAGTTGGAATCTACGTTGGGTGTATAGATATAAAGTGCACCTGTGGTGGAACCTGCCTCTATACCTGAAGCTACGAGCATACCGTCAAGGTATACAGAGAGTTGTCTCAAACCTCTGCCGTTAACATTGATATCATAGTAAAGCTCCATTGAATACCATTTATCCTTCTCCAGGGTGATGCCTGTGCTGAATGTACCCAAGGAAGAAGAAACAATATCAAGAGTCATATCAGTATTGATCTCAGGTCTTACATAATAAGAGTTTCTGTTGTTGGGGCAGAAAGTAACGAGTTTACTATCCTCTGCCAAGGTGTCATCCACATAGAAGCCGAATTTGATAAGTGCCTGCTCGTATTTGCCGTCAACACTTGAAACTGAATGATATGTTCTCGCTGAACCCTGCTGACGGATATCGGTATGAACACCATCAAATAAGGTGGGGTTGCTTCCGTCATCTGTAACCTTTTTCCAACCGAACTTATTACCGTAGGCTGTTCCGCCTGTAAAGAGATTCTTATAAATCGTGGGGTCACCCATTGTAGCACCATAGATGTTTACAATGTTTGTTCTCTCACCATCTATAACTGCATAGAAGGAGTTGCTACCTGCCACAACGGGAAGAGCAACAGTGCCTGCAGCAGGACCTGCTGTGACATTTGTAAGAGCTGTACCGTTTCTATAGTACTCAGCATTGGAGAGCGCTTTGAAGAGTACTTTGGAACCTGCCATTGCATAGGTATTATAAAGATCTGCGTTATATACTTCTAAAATAGCACCGGTGTACTGATCCTCAATAGTGATTGCAACGTCTGCGCCGAATGATCCATCTGCATAGCGATGACGAACATAGTATGTATCGGGTTTAAGATTGGAAATCTTAGTAGCGCCTTCTCTTACAATGGTGTATGCCGTTTCCCCTGCAGTAGCATATTCATAAAATTTGGTATGGTCAAGGCCTGTGATAGAACCATTACCATCAACCGTAGTCTTATGAACTGCAACGAGGTTTTCAGGAGCGTTGCTTGAAACAGTGGTTACACCACCGTAGGTCAAATCAGTAGTGTTGAGATCACGCTCGTATCTGTAAACGGGCAAAGTGCCGTCTTCTGCTGCACTGTAGAGTTTCTGCTGCATAAATGTACCAGGATCGCCTGAGTTATCAGTAACGTCGGGTTCAAACAAGCCACCGATAACGTTACCTGCAACCTGATTCATGGGAACCACATATCCGCCATTCTCAAAAGTTATAACCTTTTCGGGAAGGAGGGTTGCATCCTTAACTGTTCCTTTATACTGTCTTGCTACAACAGATGTGCCTGCGGGGAGTTCATAATATTTAACGGAGTGTTTGTCAAGAGTTTCAAGTGCTCTCTCATACTGGAGTTTCTTATACTCATTTGATACGCTGGCGAGAGTATCCTTCTTAAGCCAGTCTCCTGCTTTGGGAATGAAGTATGCAGTAGCACGGGTACGGCTACGAGCTGCTTTGTCATTAGGATAAAGCTTAGTAGTATAGCTGTCTGCCTCAGAAACTTTACCTACACGGATATCATAGAAAAGTCTCTCAAACTCAATCTCTGTGCCCTCGGCATTGTTTGTATCGTGCTGAAGAACGAACATATCGTCTTCATCAAAAGTTGCGCCATCAGCAATAATCTTATCACGGGCTGCTTTTACACTTGATTTGAGTTTAGTTGCATTAGCTGCTGCGTAGTCAAAGATTGCCTTTGCTGCAACAAAGTGGCTGGTAACACGACGTTCAATCCAGTCCTCACCTGTACAGGGACCGCATCCGCCGGGGGATTCGATAAGGAAGGATACACAACCAAGCTGTGAGAAGAAGGGATGGTTATAAACCGTCTTATAAGCAGAGTATCTAACCTTTGCTTTGTCGGAAATAGTATCGTCATAAATATAGGGGAAGAGACCTGCGTCAATTGCTCTGTCTCTCACCTCTATAACGAAATCCTTACCAAGATCAGCCATTTCTTTGGTGGTGTTCAAAGTAGTACCAACCGCATAGCTGATATCGGGGAAGCTACGTACAACAGCAGTTGCTGATGTGTGGGGAGTGTATTCATGAGCATCCATAACGATTTCAGGCATAAATTTATAGAATACTTTATGTGTACCTGTCATCTCGCTGGTGATACTTCTCATACAGTCTCTGTTGGGGTTAACAGCGCCGTTGGGTGAAGATATATCACGGTCAAAGCCGTATGCACCATATGCTGATACACGGGGAATTATAAGGACGTTTACTTTGTTGAGAATTTCCTCGCCGTAATCGCTGTCAAGAGCCTTAACCATAGCAAGAGTAGCCTCACCGGGAGCCTGCTCATTACCATGGATCTGACCTTTATAAAGGATGGTGGGCTTGCCGTTTGCTTTTACAATCTCGGCAACCTCATCCATTGTAGCACCTGCGGGGATATCGGACTTAGTAAATACAACGAGATTCATATAATAGCTTGCACTACCATATGATCGCTGGATATTCTCAAAGAAATACAGATTATCGTCTGCTTCGTCCATACCCTTGATGTATGGGATTCTCTCGGACTGCTTACTCATCTGCAAGGGATTGGTGAGTATGCGCTGGAAGTACGGTGTATCTGCAACGTACTTGTTATAGATGTCCTGAGCAATCTTGGTATTGGGAACCTGCATATAATCATTCATAGCATGAGTATATGTAATAACCTGTGAAGTACGCCATGCGGTAGAACCTGGATTATCATAAAACTCACCCACAACGTTCTGGGTAGAACCGATTACATTGGGGATATCACCGAAATAGTATGTCCTTTTCTTTGTAATGCCGTTTGCTTTTGTAGAAAGGTACATTGTCCTTGCGGAAGAGATGCCTTCATAGGTGTAAAGCTTGCTTCCGTCGGCAAGGGTCTTCTCGGATGTTGCGGCAGTCAAAGTACCGGAAGTACCATTATGGGCAACACCTCCTACATAAAGTGAAACTGTACCAGATGCATATTTTGCGGGCACGGTAACAGTAAGTGTAAATGTGTCGTCTGCAGCGGATACATTGAATGTCAAAAGTGTGAAAAGCATACACACAATCGTCAATGCGCTGATCAAACGAGTAAGTTTTCTCATACGAAACACTCCTTTTCCTTAGTTTGAAAAACATACCACAATATTATAATATTTTACACATTAAAAGTCAATTATTTTGCGTTTGTCAATTATTGATTTGATAGTCCATTTTTCAACTTTTAATCCGCTGTCCTGTCCACGGTAATTATGCACTCAAATTCACGGCTCACAGAGTGGATTTCAGCGATAACTTCACGGACCAGTTCGTCATCCGAAAGGTTCATATCATAGGGGGCACAGATATCAAAAAGAAGGTTGGTGTGACTCACCCTCTCCACCATTCTGAAATCGTGGAAGCTGAGTCGTGAATCAATGTTAAGAAGAATATCGGATACCATGGCAATGGCATTGGCAATCCTCTCATCATCCCTTACAAGCGGGTCTATATGCACCACAAGGTCAATGCCCGTCTGGCGCCTTACATCCCGCTCAATATTATCGGAAATCTCGTGGGTGACAAGCAAATCGCTCCCCGCATCAACCTCTATATGCACAGAGGAAAAGTATTTGTTTGGTCCGTAGGTATGCACAATGAGATCGTGATAGCCAATGATACCCTCGGCTGACCCAATAATAGAGGTGATTTTATCTACCACCTCCGCAGAGGGTAATGTGCCGAGAAGCGGGTTAATAGTATCCCGTACAAGTGTTATGCCTGTATAGATAATATACAGGGCAACCGCAAGACCCACGTATCCATCCAGGCTGAACTCAATAAAAGAGGACAGAATGGCAGACAGCAAAACTGTGCCCGTTGCAATAGTATCGTTAAGGGATTCCCTACCCGTTGCATATATGGCCTGAGATGCAATCTTGCCTGATATATAGCGGTTAAAGAAAAATATCCACAGCTTTACCACCGAGGTAGAAACAAGCACTACAAAAAGCGGTGTTCCTATATAGGATGGCGTGGGAGCAAGAATCTCTGCTATTGAACTTTTGGTGAGTTCCACACCGATAAAAATAATAATAAAAGACACCAAAAGTGCGCTGATGTATTCAATACGTTCGTGACCGTAGGGGTGCTCTTTATCGGCCGGCTTGCCCGAAAGACGAAATCCCACCAAAGTAACCACCGAGGCTAAAGAATCCGTCATATTATTGGCGGCATCGGCTATTACCGACGACCAGCCATATATAATACCCACGATAAATTTTGATATGGCTATCAAAATATTTGCCACAATACCAACAGTGCCCGAGAGCTTACCGTAAGCCTCGCGCACCTTGGGGTTGTTAGTATTTTCACTGTTTTTAACGAATAGTCTGATAAGAAACTTTGTCAAATCAATACCACCTTATTTACTTTCAGATATAAGATTCCAGTTATTCTTAAGATATACGTAACCTGAGTAAATTGTGAACAATGTAGCGATAAGCATTGCAATATAACCTGCGGAAAGACCGAAGATCATGAATCTTTCGTCATAGAAAACAAGGGCACATACTGTAGCAATTATCTGGATAACCGTCTTAATCTTGCCTGTCATCTCTGCGGCAATTACCACACCCTTGGAGATTGCAACTATACGAAGGCTTGTAACGATGAACTCTCTGGCAATGATTACAACCGCCATATATGCCGCTATCCTGCCCATATCCACAAGGCAGATAAGTGCTGTGGCAACCAAAAGTTTATCGGCAAGAGGATCGATGAACTTGCCGAAATCCGTTACCTGATTGTACTTGCGGGCAACGTATCCGTCAACACCGTCGGTAGCAGCGGCAATAGCAAATATCAATGATGCTATCAAATCATTGTACTTGAAATCAAACATCAGAACTATCATAAATATAGGTACAAGCAAAATTCTTGAAATAGTTATTTTGTTAGCTGTATTCAAAGCAATCATCCTTTCTTCGTTAACACAGATACAACCTCACCGGTTATATCATATTCATGAGCATCTAAAATTTTTATATTAACAATATCTCCTGCACTAAGTTCTTCACTGCTGTATATATAAGTAATACCGTCAACATCAGGTGTGTCGGCAAAACTCCTGCCTACGTAGCAGAAATTCTCCTCGTCATAACCCTCGGCTATTGCCTGAATGGTTCTGCCGATTTTCTCTGCATTAAGGTTGGCAGAAATCCTCTGCTGTTGTTCCATAAGGATTGAGAGGCGTTTTTCCTTGACCTCATCATCTACCTGATCGGGCAAGTTATATGCGGGTGTGTCTTCCTCTCGGGAATATGTGAACACCCCTACCCTGTCAAGCCTGAATTCCTCAAGAAATTCCCTGAGGTTTTCAAATTCCTCATCCGTCTCACCCGGAAAGCCTACTATGATAGATGTCCTTATAGCTATATCGGGTACTGCCCTGCGAAGTTTGGAAAGAAGCTCCTCCACCGCCAGACGACGACTTCGTCTGCCCATACGCCTTAGCACATTATCATCTATATGCTGAAGGGGCATATCTATGTATTTGACTATCTTATCATTGGATGCAATCTCGTCTATGAGAGAGTCTGTGATATTCTCGGGATAGCAATACTGAAGACGAATCCACTCAATACCCTCTAAACTCGAAAGTGCTTTCAAAAGTGCACAGAGGTCATCACCATTATCCCTGCCGTAATATGCGGTGTCCTGAGCAACCAGGATGAGTTCTTTAACACCCTTTTCTGCAAGGAGACGCGCTTCGGAAAGCACCTCTTCTGCAGGTCTGCTACGATATCTGCCCCTTAGCTTAGGAATAATACAGTAGGTGCAGAAATTATCGCAACCGTCCGCTATTTTAAGATATGCACTATACGGAGGTGTGGTGAGCGTTCTCGGTATGTATTCGGTGATATGGGCATTGCAATCACTTACTATGCACTGTTTATCACCCTGCTCATAATACGAATCTATGACAGATACAATCTTGTTATAGTCATTGGTGCCGAGGACAATATCTACCTCGGGCATCTCCTTTAGTATCTGCTCTGCATATCTCTGGGCAAGGCATCCCGCAACCACCAAGAGAGTGTCGGGAGATTTCCTCATCGATGCCATCTCTAAAATAGCATCAATGGATTCTGCCTTGGCTGAGTCTATGAAAGCACAGGTGTTGACTACAATAACATCTGCCTCCTCGGGAGATGCAACCACCTCATATCCGCCCTTTGACACAATGGAAAGCATTGTCTCGGTATCGGTGAGATTCTTGGCACATCCCAAGGAAATAAAGCCTATTTTTTTATTCAATGTTATCTCCTGTCCCTGATGGATATTGCAGTGTTTATACTATCAAAATCAAAACCCCTTGAAGCAAAAAAACGAATCACCTTCTGCTTCTGCTTGAAATCTGCAAAATCCACCTCGGCAAATTTAGTGTCTATAATATCCCCTATACGTTTCGCCGGATCATCATCAAATCCCGACATGACCTCTGTGGCAATAGAATCCTCCACACCACGACGCCTGAGCTCAAAAGCCATCTTGCTCCTGCCCCAACCCTTTGATACGGCATATTCCAAAAAGCGTTCACAGTAATCAAAATCGTTTATGTAGTTATACTCCTTCATCGTCTCAATCACTATATCGCAAATTGTAGCATCATAGCCTTTATCGGAAAGTTTATCACGGAGTTCCTTCTCGGTAACGGCTTTACGGGTGACGATGTCAAACGCCTTCTCCTTGGCTTTGGACAGATTGGACTCAAGATTATAAATCTTCATATCCTCTTCAGATATCTCTGCACCGATTTTAACTCCTAATCGCAAAGCATCTGCACCATCTAAGGAAAAGCAATATTCTCCATCGGCGTACACGGAAACGCGATTCTTATTCTTAACCTGGGGGGTGATATCAGTTATTTTCATCAAACGCACTGTCATCCGCTGAAGCTACGGCATCGGAAAATTCGCCCATACGCTTTGCCTCAACTATCTCCATAATCTTTGAACGGATCTCTTCCATATCGGCAGGATTCTCTACAAGGTATTCCTTAGCTTTCTCTCTGCCCTGGCCGATTCGCTCACCTTTATAAGAGTACCAGGCGCCACTCTTTTTGATAATATCGTACTCGGTAGCCACATCAAGGATATCGCCTGCCTTGGAAATGCCCTGACCGAATATCATATCAAACTCCGCCACCATAAAAGGAGGAGCCATCTTGTTCTTTACAACCTTTGCCTTGGTTCTGTTACCGATAAGGTTGGCGCCCTCTTTGATTGCCTCACCTTTACGAACGTCGATACGTACTGAGGAGAAGAATTTGAGAGCACGACCGCCTGTGGTAACCTCGGGACTACCGTAAATAACGCCTACCTTCTCACGGATCTGGTTGATGAATATTACAACCGCATTGGAACGGCTGATTACACTGGTGAGTTTACGAAGTGCCTGACTCATAAGACGGGCATGCGCACCCACGTGAGAATCACCCATCTCACCTGCAATCTCTGCCTTGGGAACGAGGGCTGCAACGGAGTCAACAATAATTACATCAAGAGCTCCGCTTCGTGCAAGAGCCTCAAGTATCTCAAGGGCCTGCTCACCGCTATCGGGCTGTGCAAGAAGAAGTTTATCAATATCTACACCCAGTTTCTTTGCATAGATGGGGTCAAGAGCGTGCTCTGCGTCAATAAACGCAACCTCACCACCAAGCTTCTGCGCTTCGGCAATTACGTGGAGACACACGGTAGTCTTACCTGAAGATTCAGGACCGTAAATCTCAATGATTCTGCCTCTGGGAAGTCCGCCTATACCAAGGGCAAGGTCAAGACTGATAGAACCGGTGGAGATAACATCCACCTTCTTATATCGTGCATCACCAAGGCGCATAATGGCATTCTCGCCATAGGTTTTCTCTATCTGTCCTATTGCTGCAGCAAGGGCTGCCGCTTTGTCTCCGCTGCCTGCAGCGTCAACCTTTCTGATATCTTTGGCCATAAATATCACCTCATAATCTTTTGTTGTATTTATTCTATCATATTTCCTGCAAAAATGCAATAAATTTAATTTGTTTTGTTTGTTGATTTTTTATCTTTTGTCACCATAAATTGCATGTGTATTTTAAGGTGAAAAAAAGCAAATTAATGTTGTAACGCCCTTGAAAAGCGAGGTGAAAAGAAATGATGAACAAAGCAAACAAACAGGCGATGGACAAGTTCAAATACGAAGTTGCTTCCGAGCTTGGTGTTAATCTCAAAAATGGTTACAATGGCGACCTTACCGCTAAAGAAAACGGTAGCGTAGGCGGTATGATGGTTAAGAAGATGATTGAGAGATACGAAAGCAATATGAGCGGTAAATAAGAAATCGCGGAAAGAGGCATAACGAGTTGGTCGTTATGCCTCTTTTTATGCCCCTTTGAGTTTAATGCGGAGGGTGTCTAAAATCCTTTTCTCCAAGCGGGAAACCTGAACCTGAGATATGCCGAGGATAGCAGATATTTCCCGTTGGGTTTTGCCTTTGAAATATCTTAACAAAATCAGCTTCCTATCCCGTGGGCAGAGTTCATCAAGGTGTTGAGTAAGGGTGATGGCGTCTATCATAGTATCCTCATCCGTTTGCTCGTCGGCAAGGCGGTCTGCCAGGCAGATATCACCACTATCCCCTTCACAAATCTGCTTATATATGGATTCGGGGGGCAAGGTTGATTCCATAGCCATTAAAATCTTCTCGGGTGTCTCTCCGAGCCGTTCTGCTATCTCTGAAACCGTAACAAGCCGTCCCAACTCCTTCTCTGCGCTTTCTTTGATTGCAAATGCCCTATACGAGAGTTCCTTGAGACTTCGGGAAACCTTGATGATACCATCATCTCTTAAAAACCTCTTTATCTCACCCATTATAAGAGGTACTGCATAGGTGGAAAACTGCACATTATAGGACGCATCAAATTTATCTACCGCCTTAACCATTCCGATACATCCTATCTGAAACAAGTCCTCCGCCTCATAGCCTCTGCCTGAAAACTTATATGCCACAGAACGTACCAATGACAGATTATCCTCTATTACCGTTCTCCTGGCATCACAGTCGCCCTGTCGTGCTTTTGTAAGAAGTTCTGCGGTGGTCATTGACATATCATCACCACTATCAAAGTCGGGAGCCAATACGCTTCTTCATAATGATTTTAGTGCCCACCCCTACTATAGAACTTACATCCAGCGAGTCCATAAAGGTCTCCATAACGGTAAAACCCATTCCCGAACGCTCCATTTCGGGATTGGTGGTATAAAGGGGTTCTCTCGCTTTTTCCACGTCTTCTATACCCTTTCCGTTATCTTTGATGATAATCGTAATAAGCTTATCCTCTAAAATGCATTCCATAAATATCTCGCCGTTACTGTGGCCGTAGCCGTGGACTATGGCGTTGGTCACTGCCTCTGACACCGCCGTCTTCACATCCGCCATCTCCTCAATAGTAGGATCTGCCTGCATTAAAAGTGCTGATACGCACATCCTGGCAAAGCCCTCGTTCTCGGATTTGCTCAAAAAAGTAAACGTAGCACGGTTTTTAATCTCCATTATGTATCTGCCTCCTATATGATATTTTCTTCTTCGATTTGGTCTGTTATGGGGATTATATCCCCTATGGCAGACATCTGCAAAAGCTTGTCCACACTCTTGGACCCAGACACTATTTTTACTTCACCACCAAGACTTCGGATGAGCTTATATCTGCCGATAATAACACCTATTCCCGAACTATCCATAAGTGTAAGTCCACTAAAATCAAACACCAGATTGCATATGCCCTCGGTGATGATTTTACTGTCTAGCTTGTCCCTTATCTCCTCGGCTCCGTGGTGGTCCAGTTCACCGACGATTTTTACATAAAGGGTGTTCTTTTTAGTAACAAAATTAAAATGCAACGAATATCCCTCCCAATAAAATGGTAATATATGGAATATTCGTTGCATTATTGATTTTTCCTTTTGAATAATTTATATAGTTTTGTCGGATTGTGACAAGGTTTCGACAAGGCTTCTTACTGCACCCACCATATACAATGAGCCGACAATACATATTACCTCGCCCTCGCCTCTGACAGCGTCAAGGATTGCCTTGGTATTGTCTTCTGTATATGTGACTTTTCCATTGGGTTTTGAATCCCTCACCCGTTCATATACCTCGTAAGGGTTATCTCCCCTCACAGAAGGAACGGATGTCACCGTGATATCGCATTTAGCATCAGGCAAGGCGGAGCAGGAATTTACGATATCCTTATCGTTAACCATACCGAATACTATATGGAGTTTCTTATCTGCAAAGAACTCGGAGACGCTGGCGAAGAAAGCGGTGAGTCCGTGGGGGTTATGAGCACCGTCCAAAACCACCGTCTTGCCGTCAATTTCAAAAACTTCAAATCGGCATTTCCATTTTGCCTTTGAAAGACCGCTTTTGACATGAGATTCATCAACACCAATACGTGTGGCAACCTCTACGGCACAAAGAGCATTATACACCTGATATGTGCCCACAAGGGGAACGCTATACTCGGTGCCTTTGTATATGAATTTATTGCCGCAAATATCGCTTTGTGTGATGGTGAGGGAAGCTATATCGGGAACAATTAAATCGCAATTGCGGGATACGCAGGCCTCCTCTATCACCCTTAAGGCATCCTCTGTTTGCAGAGGATATGACACCACGGGGCAATCAGGCTTAATTATACCACACTTTTCAAAAGCTACCTCGGATATGGTATCACCAAGATACTGGGTGTGGTCAAGGCCTATGGCACATATCACGGAGCAGAGGGGGGATTTAATTATATTGGTAGCATCAAATCTACCGCCGAGTCCCACCTCTAGGACGACTATGTCGCATTGCATCTGCCTGAAATACAGAAAGGCAACAGCGCATATAGCATCAAACACAGTACACATTATCCCCTCGTCTGCAAGATGTTCTATCTCCGTCTTTACCCTTGCAGTTAGGCGGTCAAGATCACTATCTGATATAGGGGTATTATTTACACAGATACGTTCATTGAAGTATTCAAGAAAAGGTGAGGTAAATAACCCCACCCTTTCGTAACATTCAACAAAAATACTGTTTATCATTGAGGAAACCGAACCCTTACCATTGGTACCCGCAATATGAACAAAATTTATGCCATCTTGCGGATTATCCAATCTGTCCAAAAGTCGGGTGATATTATCAAGACCCGCTTTCCTGCCGAAAGTCCTCAATGAATGGATATAGTCCACAGCATTCATCGGAAATTATCCTTTCATCTTGGCAAGGCTCTGCTCTACCTTATCAAGCATATCCTTATACTTGGCGAGTTTTTCCTTCTCTTCGTTAACCACCTTCTCAGGTGCTTTGTCAACGAAGCCGGGATTGCCGAGTTTGCCCTCTGCTCTCTTGATCTCAGAAATGAGAGTAACCTTCTCTTTCTCAAGACGTTCTATCTCTTTCTCTCTGTCTACAAGGTCATCAAGAGGAATGTAGATGGTGGCACCCTCTACAACGGTGTTAACCGCGTTCTCGTCTATACCATCTGCTGTTGATGCAATGATAGTCTCACTTGCACCTGCAAGTTTCTCAAAGTATTTCTCACTGCCTTCAAATACAGAGGCATCGTCGGAAACAATAGTGATTCTCGCTCTCTTTGAGGGAGGAACGTTCATCTGTGTGCGAAGGTTTCTCACACCTCTGATGGCATCCATAACGATTGCCATTCTCTTCTCGTCCTCTTCAAAGATAAGTTCATCTTTGCATACAGGCCAGGTAGAGATTACGATGCTCTCCTCACCGTGTGGTAAGAAGGAGAAGATCTCTTCTGTAATAAAGGGCATAAAGGGATGCAAAAGTTTGAGGGAGTTAATAAGTACATAAGCAAGTACCTGCTGAGCGGTCTTGTTGCTCTCCTCTGCGCCATCATAGAGACGGGGTTTAACAAGCTCGATATACCAATCGCAATAGTCATCCCAGAAGAAGCCGTAAAGCTTAGAAACTGCAATACCAAGCTCGAATTTATCAAGGTTGGCGGTAACTTCTGCAACGAGTTTATTGAGCTTGGAAAGAATCCATTTATCTTCAAGGGCAAGTTTATCCGCTGAGGGAAGCTCTACCTTATCGATATTGAGGTTCATAAGAAGGAATCTGGATGCGTTCCAGATCTTATTGGCAAAGTTTCTGCTTGCCTCTACCCTCTCCTGATAGTAACGCATATCATTACCGGGGGAGTTACCTGTAGCGAGAGTGAATCTCAAAGAGTCGGCACCATACTCGTCAATAACCTCCAGGGGATCAACGCCGTTACCTAAGGATTTACTCATCTTTCTACCCTGACTATCACGGACAAGACCGTGGATAAGAACGTGCTTGAAGGGTTCTTTACCTGTGTGTTCAAGGGCAGAGAAGATCATTCTTGCTACCCAGAAGAAGATGATATCATAACCCGTAACAAGTACGCTTGTGGGATAGAAGTATTCAAAGTCTTCTGTCTTTTCGGGCCAACCCAATGTGGAGAAGGGCCAGAGTGCTGAACTGAACCAGGTATCGAGTACGTCGGGATCCTGCTTAACTGCGCCGCCGCACTTGGGACATACTGTCACATTATCTTTGGAAACGGTGGTCTCCCCGCACTTGTCACAATAGAATGCAGGGATTCTGTGACCCCACCAGAGCTGACGGGAAATACACCAATCGTGAACATTCTCCATCCAGTTAAGATATGTCTTAGAGAATCTGTCGGGAACGAACTCTACTGTTCTATCCTTAACAACCTCGATTGCCTTCTCGGCGAGAGGCTGCATCTTAACGAACCACTGCTTACTGGTGATGGGCTCAACTGTAGTACCGCAACGGTAGCACTGTCCTACATTATGTGTATGGGGTTCAACCTTGATGAGGTAACCCTCTTTCTCAAGGTCTTCTACCATTGCCTTACGTGCTTCGTATCGGTCCATACCTTCGTACTTGCCACCGTAAGAGTTGATAGTAGCATCATCATTAAGTACTTTAATCTGCTCCAGGTTATGTCTTAAACCAACCTCAAAGTCGTTGGGGTCATGAGCAGGGGTAATCTTAACCGCACCGGTACCGAATTCTTTATCAACATATTCATCGGCAATGATGGGAATCTCTCTGCCTACCAAGGGGAGTATGAGCATCTTGCCCACCAAATCGGTGTAACGCTCATCCTCGGGATGAACAGCAACCGCAGTATCGCCGAGGAGTGTCTCGGGACGAGTGGTGGCAATGGTTAAGTAACCGTCACTATCCTTGATGGGGTACTTTATGTGCCAGAAGTGTCCACCCTGCTCTGCATACTCTACCTCTGCATCGGAAAGAGCTGTGGTACAGTTAGGGCACCAGTTGATAATACGGCTACCCTGATATATAAGACCTTTTTCATAAAGGTTAACGAATACTTCTTTAACTGCCTTGGAGCAACCTTCGTCCATAGTGAAGCGTTCCCTTGACCAGTCGCAGGAAGTACCGAGTTTCTTAAGCTGGGTTACGATTCTATCCCCATACTGCTTCTTCCAATCCCATACCCTCTCAAGGAACTTCTCTCTGCCAAGGTCATAACGGGTGATACCCTCTTCCTTGCGGAGATTCTCCTCTACCTTAATCTGAGTGGCAATACCTGCATGGTCGGTACCGGGTACCCACAATGCATTGAAGCCTGCCATACGTTTATAACGGATGAGGATGTCCTGAATAGTCTCATCAAGGGCATGTCCCATGTGAAGCTGACCCGTAACATTGGGAGGGGGAATTACGATTGTGAAAGGCTTCTTGGTCTTATCATCAGACGGCTTGAAGTATCCTTTCTCAACCCAGTTATTATAAATACGATCCTCTGCCTCTGCAGGGTTGTAATTCTTAGCAAGTTCTCTCTTACCGCTTGTATTACACATTTTCTTCTGTCTCCTTACTACCCGTTGGGTTAAATAACAAATATAATAATTGCTCCGACTAAAGCAATCAAAAGTCCTACGGTCTTAACTATGGCCGTCTCCTTCTCACCAAACTCCTTATGATAGAATTTGCTGAGGATAAGGTTAGAGCCATAAGCAACAATCGCACCAATTGCCAAAAGGCACAACGCCAAAATCTTCATAGCAATCTCTCCTTACAGAGTGAGTCTCTTTGCCATATCCAGCTTAGCAGGTGAAAGTGACTTGGTGACAGCAAGACCTTCATTAATATCAAGGTCACAAATCTCACCCTTGTTGTATACAACAAGACGGTTATACACGTCTTTATTGATGAGCTCTATTGCATGGTAACCCATCTTGCTGGCCATAAGTCTATCTTTAAGTGTGGGCGAGCCACCGCGTTGCATATAGCCGAGGATTGTGGCTCTGGTGCCAACGCCTGTGACCTGTTCAATATGCTTTGCCATCTCAACAGAACCACCGACACCCTCTGCAACGATAATGAGGTGATGCTTCTTGCCGCGATTCTTGGCATCAATGATGTCTCTGGCAATAGCGTCCATATCATATTCGTATTCGGGAACAAGTGCCGCTTCTGCACCGCCTGCAATAGCAACGTTGAGTGCAATATATCCTGCCTCTCTGCCCATTACCTCTACGATATTGCATCTCTCGTGGGATGTGGCAGTATCACGGATCTTATCAATCGCTTCCATTGCGGTATTGGTGGCAGTATCAAAGCCGATTGTGTAGTTTGTGCAACCGATATCATTATCAATGGTCGCAGGAATACCGATAACGGGGATACCATGCTCAGAAAGTGCTTTTGCGCCTTTGAAGGAGCCGTCACCACCGATTACAACCAAGGCATCTATACCATAAAGGCGGGCCATATCAGCGCCCTTCTTAACACCCTCGGGTGTGGCAAACTCTTTACTTCTTGCAGTCTGAAGTATTGTGCCACCCTTCTGAAGTATATCAGAAACGTCCCTTGCGGTCATAGGATGAATTTCGCCGTTCAGAAGGCCTTTATAACCTCTCTGGATGCCAACCACATTCATATCGTGGCTGAGGGCACAACGGGTAACCGCACGGATAGCCGCATTCATGCCGGGAGCATCACCACCGCTGGTGAGAATACCAATTGTCTTGTTCTTTTTTCCCTGATCCATATTGTCCTCCATAGATTTGAAGTGAGAAAATGGGAAAACGCCATTAGAACTAATGGCTTTCCACATTACAAACTAATTAAAAAACTCCTATATTATACTATCTTATATTGCGAAAAAAATCAATAGTTATTTTATAATATATATAATTATAAGTTTTGGTACTACTTAAGTGCAACCGCACTCTCGCCAAAGGTATCGGTGAGTTTACGGATGAGTTCGTCCGTTATCTCCACTCCGTTGCCCTCATCAGACTTGATAGCATTACCAGTATCTGCAAAGTACACATACAAAGAAGCTTTCCCCTTATACGATGCAGTGATGGACAGTACATCCTTCAATTCGGTGTGGTTATCCACCTTAACATACAGCTTGGTGGGAGCAGGAGTTTTGATAGTGGTGAGGTCATAAAGGTCTTTTAAAATAATCACCATCTTGCCGTCATCTTCAAAACTGGTGGTGCCGTCAATGCACACCGCACTACCCGTTGTCATAACGTCACCGAATCTCTGCACTCCTGCAGAAAACACCAACACCTCCACCGAGGCGGTGAAGTCCTCAAGAGTGAGGGTTGACATGACCGCACCTTTCTTTGTGCGACGGTCCACCCTGCCCGATATGATACCGCAAAGGCGGACGGATGCGCCGTCACTCTCGCTATCTATACAATCGGATATCGTGCTCTTTTGCAGGATTTTCATTTTAAGTCGGTAATCGTCAAGGGGATGACCACTGAAATAGAGGCCTGTAAACTCCTTCTCATAATTGAGGCGGGTGGCAGGTGAAAATTCGTGTTCGTCCTCAAACTCCAGTCCACCAGAAGCGTTATCCTCAATGCTATCAAACCAGGAAATCTGACCCATACTGGCACTACGGGCATTGGATTGATAGTGGGATACCAGTTTGTCACAATTAAGGGTGAGCACACGACGATTATTATACACACTATCAAAGCATCCGCTTTTGATAAGTGCTTCTACACAGCGTTTGTTAATATCATAATTTGACATACGGCTGAGGAAGTCCTCAAAGCTTGAAAATGCTCCATTGAGGGTACGCTCACGAACGATATTGGCAGATGCCACATCCCCCACCCCTTTGACCGAGGACAGAGGGAATCGGATATTACCATTCTCCACAGAAAACGCCTCACAACTGAGATTAATGTCAGGTGCAAGGGTTGCAACTCCACGGGACGCAAAATCCGATATATATCTTGAAAGTTTTACTCCGCTTGTGTCCACCTGGTTCTTAAGCAGAGCGGCAAGGAACTGGGCAGGATAGTGGGCTTTGAGATACGCCGTTCTGTATGCCACAAACGCATAGGAAGCGGCATGGGATTTATTGAAGGCATAGTTTGCAAAGCTTATAAGCTCATCAAAAATACCATTGGCCGTTTCTTTATCTATTCCCTTATCGGCACAACCCGATACAAATACATTCCGCTCCTTCTCCATAACATCATGCTTCTTCTTTGCCATAGCACGACGGACAAGGTCTGCCCTGCCATCTGTGTATCCTGCAAGAGTAGAAACAATCTTCATTACCTGCTCCTGATACACGATTATACCGAATGTCTCTTTGAGTATAGACTCCAAAAGAGGATGCTTGTATCTTATCAAATCGGGATTTTCCCTCACCTTAAGATATTGGGGTATCTGCTCCATCGGACCGGGACGATACATAGAAATCGCCATGATTATATCGTCAAACCGCTTTGGCTTCATACGGCGAAGGAAAGATTGCATTCCTCTGCTTTCAAGCTGAAACACACCGTCCGTATCTCCCCTTGATATAAGGGCATAGGTCTTGTCATCATCCGTAGGGATGGATTCTATATCCAGTCTCTCACCCGTGGTCTGCTCAATAAGATCAACCGCATCACCAATAACGGTGAGGTTACGAAGACCAAGAAAATCAATTTTAAGAAGACCGAGTTGTTCTAAAATGTTCATGGGGTACTGGGTGATTATCCCCTTATCCCCCGTCTGTACAGGCACGTATTCAAAGAGGTCTTTATCGGATATGACAACACCGCTGGCATGGGTGGAAACATTGCGGGGAAATCCCTCAAGGGATCTGGCGGTGTCGATAAGTTTCTTTGTGGTGGGGTCGGTGTTATAGAGTTCTTTAAGACGGGGAGATTCATCCAAGGCACCGTCTATTGTGATATTGAGAGTTCTCGGGATGAGCTTTGCGATTTTATCCACGTCACTTAAAGGCACATCCATCACCCTGCCCACATCCCTTATGGCTGCACGGGCGGCAAGGGTGCCGAAGGTGCCGATATTGGCAACATTGCGGGTGCCGTAACGAGAACGGACATAGTCTATAACTTCATCTCGCCTTATATAGCAAAAATCTATATCGATATCGGGCATGGTCACCCTCTCAGGATTGAGAAACCTCTCAAAAATGAGACCGAATTCAATAGGGTCAACCTGAGTGATGTCAAGGACGTAAGACACCAGACTGCCCGCTGCGCTACCCCTGCCGGGGCCTACGATTATACCCCGGGATTTGGCATAACGGATGAAATCCCACACAATCAGGAAGTAATCGGTATATCCCATACTGTCAATAGTGGAAAGCTCGTATTCAAGACGCTCTTTGACCTCATTGGAAAGAGTGCCGTATTTCTTTATTCCACCCTCTATACAGAGCTTTTTGAGGTATTCACGATTACTTATATCTGCCCCACTCTCGAATTTGGGGAGTATCTTCCTGTCAAAATCAATATCAAAATCACACATATCCGCAATCTTTGAGGTGTTGGCAATCGCTTCGGGAAGGTCGAAAAAAATCTCTGCCATCTCCTCTGCGGATTTGAGATAGAATTCGTCGGTAGAAAACTTCATTCTGTCGGTATCGAGAAGTTTCTTACCCGTCTGCACGCAGGTAAGTACATCCTGCTTGAAGGCATCCGTCTTATCCACATAATGAACGTCATTGGTGCACACAAGAGGAATGCCGAGGGTATCGGACAGTTCCTTAAGCTGAGGGATAACTGATATTTCGTCTGCAAGGCCGTGATTCTGAACCTCAATAAAAAAGTTCCCCTCGCCATAGATTGAGAGGAGTTTTTTCGCAACGGCGTAGGCACGGGATTTGTCACCTCTCATAAGTGCAGAGGGAATCTCTCCCCTGAGGCACGCTGAAAGAGCTATCACGCCTTCGCTGTATTTTGAAAGAAGTTCATAATCCACCCTCGGTTTATAGTAGTATCCCTCTATAAACCCCAATGATGAAAGGGCGGTTATGTTCTTATACCCCTGCTCATTTCTGGCAAGAAGAACAAGATGATAGTATCTGTCGTCATTATCTTTTTCAAACCTGGACCCGGGTGCGGTATATACCTCGCATCCCACGATAGGTTTGATTCCATATTTTTTAGCCGATATACAGAAATCCACGGCACCGTACATCGATCCGTGGTCTGTGATTGCAAGGGCTTTGAAGCCGTAATCCTTTGCTCGGCTCATGAGCTTGTCTATCTCCGAAGCACCATCTAAAAGACTATACAGAGTATGCACATGAAGATGAACAAATTCCGACATTCAAATCACCCCTTTGCAATAGTTTAACTTTGAAAATCAATCAGAGTATTTCTCCGCAATCTCCACAATCTTGCGGAGACGGTGGTTGACTCCCGATTTACTTATGGGCGGAGTAAGCATACCACCAAGATCCGCCAGCCCCAAATCGCTATTATCAAGGCGAAGTTCTGCCATCTGGCGCAACTGCTCGGGAAGTTTGTCATACACACCCTTATTCATAAGTTTTTTTATAGCTTTAATCTGCTTTTCCGCAGCAGACACAGTCCTCTCAAGATTTGCCATATCACAATTCTGCTGACGGTTTGCGGTGTTACGAAGGTCTTTATAAATACGGGTGTTCTGGTATTCCATAACTGCATTGGTGGCACCTGTCACCGCCAACACATCGCCGATGTCCTCACTACTCTTGAAATATATTACATAATTAGACTTTCGGATTACCGTCTTTGGCACAAGACCGAAATCTGCAAACAGTTTTGCAAATTGCTTATGAAGTCCGTATCGGTGAGTAACAAATTCCAGATGATAGTTCTTCTCGGGATTTATCATAGCACCCGCCACGATAAAAGCACCCCTTACAAACGCTTTCTTACAACATTTCTTATCTAAAAGTTCAAGATTCAATGTTATACCGAGAATGGTATCTATGGTGGCATTCTGGTCTATCAAATCAAGGGTTTTTAAGATTTTAAGTATATCTGCCTCCCCCGTAACCGCTACGCTGTAACTGGCAGATTTGTTTCTGCTGATGCCAATTTTGGCTGTGATATCAAACACAAATTTTATAAGGTCATACACCCTCTTTGCCACCTTGGCGTTCTCGGTGGTTACAACAAAGATGTATTCATTATTCTTTTTTCTTATCCTTCCCGAAAAAGCAACTACCGCCGAAAGCTCGGCACAGGCACAGCACATATCTTTGATGGGAAGCATAGAAAGTTCGGTTTTCATATCCGATGAAAAAGACATGTCAGCACCTCCTTACAGTTCAATATCACCTGATATATCGTATTTCGCTTTCAAGTTCTACGGAAAACTGGCGATAAACCTCGCCCTTGATATGCTCTATCAAATCAAGCACATCCTTACAAGTGGCAGTGCCGTCACTTACAATGAATCCGCTATGTTTCTCGGAAACTGATGCGCCACCTATCTTAAAACCTTTAAGACCTGCATCCTGAATGAGTTTGCCTGCAAAATAGCCCTCGGGGCGTTTGAAGGCAGACCCTGCACTGGGGAACTCCAGAGGTTGCTTCTCTTTCCTCTGGGAATTCAATTCGTTGATTCTCTGCTTTATCTCTTCTCTGTCGCCATTGTCAAGAACAATGGTCGAGCCAAGAATGACATCGCCTGAGCCGAAAATGCTGGTCCTGTAACCAAACTTATGCTCTTCGCCACTTATCGTCTTAACTTCACCATTTGATGTGAGGTAGGTGGTATCACGTACAACGTCTTTCATCTCACCGCCGTAAGCGCCTGCATTCATCATAACCGCGCCGCCAAGAGTGCCGGGAATGCCCGATGCAAACTCCAATCCCGAAAGAGAATTTTCCAATGCGATATTTGAAAGGCGGGACAAAAGCACACCTGCATCTGCCGTGATGATATTGCCCTCTACTGTCGCCTCCGACATATTACGGGCAATCTTTATAACCACTCCTCTGATGCCTTCGTCATCTACCAAAAGGTTAGAGCCATTACCCATAACGGTATAACGGACTCCTGCCTCTTTAAGAGCAGACACGAGAGATACAACATCTCCCCTGCTCTCAGGCAGCACGAGGAAGTCGGCGTTACCGCCTATCCTGAAGGATGTATGATTGCTCATCGGTTCATCACGTAAGATGGATTTTGCATCCACTACGGAGCAAAGTAAATCGTAGATTTTATTCAAGGGAATCCCTCCGAAGAATTATTTGATTCCTAAAAACGCCGCACCTATTATACCAGCATCATTACCTAATGTAGCAAGGCGAAGCTCGGTCTTCTTAACGTCTGTCTCGTGGCCGTAGGTGAGATTATTCACATACTCACGAAGGGGATTGATAAGTTCCTCTCCCGCTTTGCTCACGCCACCGCCGATTACCACTACATCAGGTTGGAAGATATTGATAACATCAATCACGCCCTCACCAACATAACGGATATAATTGTCAACCACTTCTTTGCCTGATTTATCACCCATTCGGGCGGCATTGAAGGGGATTCTGCCATTGCCTCTGCCCCCGTTTTCTGCAACGAGTTTTGCAAGGCGGGATTCAGGATGTGCCTTGGCGGCACGGACCGTATCTCTGGCAAGAGCCGTAGCCGATGCATAGGATTCCCAACATCCTCTGCGACCGCAGGTGCAGGGTTCTCCTCCTGATTCAATCACTATATGGCCTATCTCACCGCCCGTACCATTGGAACCCGAATAAATCTGGCGGTTAATAATAATGCCACCGCCTACTCCGGTGCCAAGGGTCACTGCGATAAGATTCTTTATACTACTGTTACCTAATGCGTAGAACTCTCCCAAGGCGGCGCAATCGGCGTCATTACCCAGATACACGGGAACACCCGTGAGTTCTGATACCCGTTTGCCCAATGGCGAATTAAAAAGATTAATATTATTGGCATAAAGCACCAACCCCGCATCAGAATCCACGGAACCGGGGCAACCTATACCTATGGACTCTATATCCGACATGGAGCATCCGCCCTTGGATGCGATTGACTTTGCAAGGTCTACAATATCTGCAAAGAGGACTTCCTGATCCTCTTTTGCCCTGGTGATAACACTATCTTTAACCAGAATATTGCCCTTATCATCCACAAGGCCTGCTTTAATAGTGGTGCCACCTACATCAATACCGATATATTTCATATATTTCCTCCGAATGTGTCGCCGAATTATACCTTCTTGCCGTTTGGCCTGCTATTTAGGTATTTACTTAGTCTTTCCCAATTCGCGTTTACTATAAGCTCTTCGGGGAAAGAAATACTCTTGAGTAAATCTATACTCTTATCAAAATGACCTATGCTCTCGCAAAAATGGGCATCGGAATCAACAGAAATCTTCACGCCCTTCTCTGCACAGGCAATAGCAATATCACGGCAGAGGGTGATGTTATCACTGCGGGACATAAAAGTGGTCTCGTTAATCTCTATAATCTTATCATTCGCCTTTGCCACATCAAGTACCGCATCAATATCAAAATCAAATCCGGGGTTACCGCAATGGCCAAGCATATCTATATGGGGATTTGACAAAAGCTTGATATAGCAATCTGTGCGTTGTGACTTGGTACCCACTTCCCTGAACACATAGGAATGATAGCTCACTATTACCCAATCAAGAAACTCAAGGTATTCCTGACGCAGATCAAGATTGCCGGTCACATCGGTAATATTGACCTCGGCACCCTTGAGGACACGGACCCCGTTAATATACTCGGGAAGCACCCTCAGATTATAAAAATGCCAACGATGTGCACCATCCTCTATACCGGGAGCATGATCCGTCATAGCAATCGCCTCTATACCGTTTCTTGACGCATACGCCGTGTTTTCCAAAATAGTGGAGTATGCATGGGTATTGGCAACGGTATGGGTGTGTAAGTCTGTAAGTATTTTCATTATATCTCCTCAAGAAAATCAGTTGTCTTCCTCTGCGTTCATCTGATTCATAAGACGGTTGTTAAGTGCCTCTGCCGCATTGTATCCCATTCTGCGCTGACGGTTGTTCATGGCTGCGACCTCTACAATAACTGCAAGATTTCTACCAGGTTTCACGGGAATGGTAAGGGCAGGCACTGTCAAATCAAGAATCGTCTCGTACTCTGTATCTATACCCAGGCGGTCATACGCTTTTCCCTGTACCCAGGGTTCAAGCTTTATCACAAGGTCTATCTTCTCCGTATCCTTGACAGAACCGATACCAAAGATCCTCTTTACATCAATAATTCCTATACCGCGAAGCTCAATAAAATGCCTGATAATCTCGGGAGATGAGCCGACTAAGGATTTATCGGACACCCTCTTAATCTCCACCGCATCATCGGCAACAAGGCGGTGACCTCTCTTTACAAGCTCAATAGCCGTCTCGCTCTTACCTACCCCGCTATCACCAAGAAGAAGCACGCCTTCACCGTATACCTCTACCAAAACACCGTGAGTGGTAATCTGGGGTGCCAGCTTAACATTAAGATATGCAATAAGAGCACTCATAAATCTTGATGTGGAAACTTTTGACGAAAAAATCGGGATTTTGTATTCCAATGCGAGTTCCTTCATCTCCGAAGGAGTCTCCATATCGTGAGTCACAATAATACAGGGAATATCCTTGAGGAAAAGCTGCTTAAGGGCTTCCCTCCTCTGCTCACTGCTCATCTTCGCCATATAAGTAAGCTCTACCTTACCCACTATCTGTATGCGGGTATTATCAAAATAATCAAAATATCCCGCTATCTGCAAACTGGGGCGGTTAATCTCGTTATTGGAGATAATATTGCCCGATATATCAAAGGGTTCAACAAGCCATTTCAAGTTAAATTCGTTTATAATTTCTGATAATTTAACGCTTCTTTCTGTGCCCATCTTTGTCCACCATCCGTGATTTAAAATTATTCTTGCTATACAGAGTCTATTATACACTATTTTTGGATAAAATGAAATATATTTTACTAAAAAAGTTAAATTTATTATATGTTTTATTCATATACTGGCAGTTGACATAAAAATAACAATGTTATATAATATCTATATTGAATTTTAATTGCTTAAGGAGGATATACAAATATGTTAGTGTCTGCAAAAGAAATGCTTATCAAAGCTAAAGAAGGCGGTTACGCCGTTGGTCAGTTCAATATCAACAACCTTGAATGGGCAAAATCTATCCTGCTCACCGCTCAGGAGTGCAACTCCCCCGTTATTTTGGGTGTTTCAGAGGGTGCAGGTAAATATATGTGTGGTTACAACACTATCGTAGGTATGGTTAAGGGTATGATTGAAACCCTCGGCATCACCGTGCCCGTGGCAATTCATCTTGACCACGGCAGCTATGAGCATGCTTACAAAGTAATTGAAGCAGGTTTTTCATCTGTTATGTTTGACGGATCTCACTACGAGATTGATGAAAATATTGAGAAGACAAAAGAAATTATCGCTGCTGCCCGTGCAAAGGGCATGAGCATTGAAGCAGAAGTCGGCTCTATCGGCGGTGAGGAAGACGGCGTGGTAGGCGCAGGTGAATGTGCTGATCCCGCTGAATGCAAACTTATCGCAGAGCTTGGTGTTGATATGCTCGCTGCAGGTATCGGCAACATCCACGGCAAATACCCCGAAAACTGGAAGGGTCTTAACTTCGACGTACTTGCAAAGGTGCAGGAGGCAACTAACGGTGTGCCCCTCGTACTCCACGGCGGTACAGGTATCCCTGATGATATGATTAAAAAAGCAATCTCCCTCGGCGTATCTA
Source organism: Clostridia bacterium (assembly GCA_045659025.1). GTDB lineage: Bacteria > Bacillota > Clostridia > UMGS1810 > UMGS1810 > SIG455. The sequence goes on along the minus strand of JAZOWA010000062.1, from coordinate 7,451 downwards.
AAATCAATGTTAACACAGAGTGTCAGCTTTCCTTCGCTGCCGCTGTAAGAAAATACATTGAGGAGGGCAAGGACCTTCAGGGCAAGGGCTTCGATCCCAGAAAGCTTCTCGCTCCCGGTTGCGATGCAATCCGTGCTACTGTAAAAGAGAAGATGGAGCTTTTCGGTTCTGTAAACAAGGCGTAAGCTTAATAAAAACACAAACCCCGTTCACAAACGAACGGGGTTTTTATTATGCTTATAATATCAAAAGACTGTTCCCTTTATTTCCCGGGAAATAATTATTTTTTGCTGAGTCTGTTCCTTACTACCTCGTACATCATAAGTGCACCTGCGACGGAGGCATTAAGGGAAGTGATTTCACCAAGCAGAGGTATGCGGACTATAAAATCGCATTTTTCCTTGACTATACGGGAAATACCGAAGCCTTCACTACCGATTACTATGGCAACACCACCGGAAAAATCGTGGGTATAGATAGTCCTGTCACCATCCATATCGGCACCTACTACCCATACATTCTCTTTCTTGAGCTTATCTATGGCGGCGGCGATATTCGACACCTTGGCAACGGGAGTGAATTCCACCGCACCTGCAGAGGTCTTGGCTACAACAGAGTTAAGGCCTGCACTTCTGCGCTTGGGGATAATAACACCGTGCACACCTGCACCGTTTGCCGTACGGAGTATTGAACCGAGGTTATGAGGGTCGGTTATCTCATCGGCAATCACTATAAAGGGTGCTTCACCCTTGCTCCTTGCAGACTCCAAAATATCCTCTACCGACACATACTCTACTGTGGCAACATAGGCAATCACGCCCTGATGATTCTTGGTTTCGGACATAGAATCCAGTTTTGCCCTGTCAACCTCCTGAATCACTATACCCTTTTTCTTTGCATCGTTGAGGATTTTAACGATAGAACCGTTCCTATCGCCCTTGGCAACTAAAATCTTATCTATCTCCCTACCCGAACGAAGTGCCTCCATAATAGGATTTCTGCCCTCTATTATATCTGTATTGTACGTTTTGTTTTCCTCATTAAACATAGCAAACCTCTTAAAATAAGTAGTTTATTAAAACAGGCATAAGAATCATCGGTTTCTTATGCCTGTATTGATTATGCTGTATGGAATTTATCGTGGATTGCAGAAACTGCTTTGTCTGCGTTTTTCTGGTTAACAAGAACAGAAACCTTAATCTCACTGGTGGAAATCATGTGGATATTGATATTGGCATCTGCAAGTGCCTCAAACATCTTTGCGGCAACACCGGGGTTATTAACCATACCTGCACCTACGATAGAAATCTTGGATACCTCGTTGGTGGCCTTGATCTCCTCAAAGCCGATAACGTCTTTGTGCTTCTCAAGGAGTTCTATTGCAGCTTCGAGGTTACCTTCGTTAACTGTGAAGCTGATGTCTTTCTTGCCCTGACGGCCGATAGACTGAAGAATAATATCTACGTTGACATTGTTCTTTGCAAGCATTGAGAATATCTTGAATGCCACACCGGGTTCATCAGTAACATTTACCAACGCAATACGGGCAACATCATTATCACGGGCTACGCCTCTAACATCTAATTTTTCCACTTTTTCTACCTCCTTGACTACTGTACCTTCATTATGGTTAAGACTTGAGCGAACTACCAGATTTACACTGTATTTCTTCGCCATTTCTACTGAACGATTGTGCAATACGTTTGCACCCAATGATGCAAGTTCCAACATCTCATCATAGGAAATATCCTCCAATTTACGAGCATTGGGAACGATTCTCGGGTCGGCTGTGTATACACCGTCAACGTCGGTGTAGATTTCACAGAGCTCTGCGCCGAGGGCAGCCGCTATAGCAACTGCAGATGTATCGGAACCGCCACGGCCAAGAGTGGTGATATCATCATAACGATTGATGCCCTGGAAGCCTGCTATGATAACGATATTCTTACTGTCAAGCTCTTTTCTCACACGTTCACTGTTGATAGTGTGAATCTTAGCTATACCGTAATTACTGCTTGTATTAAAGCCTGCCTGCCAGCCGGTAAGCGATACCGCGTTATAACCGAGCTTCTGTATCGCCATGGCAAGAAGTGCCACAGATATCTGCTCACCTGAAGAAAGAAGCATATCCATCTCTCTTTTAGAACCCTTGGGATTGATCTCCTTCGCTTTCTCGATAAGGTCATCCGTGGTGTCGCCCTGAGCAGAAACAACTACCACAACAGAATGGCCTTGCTTGTATGTGTCAACTATTCGCTGCGCCACATTCATTACTCGCTCGGCATTGGCTACTGATGAGCCACCGAACTTCTGTACTATTATACCCACAAGAACATACCTCCTATAAATGTCTTAATCCAAAATCCTGATAATACCGAGCACCTCGGAAGAAACCGAAGAAAGCTTATTCTCTGCCTCATCAAGACTCATCTTGCATGTAGTAAAGCCGTATTCGCCCTCTGATACCACTGTAAACTCTGCACAGGGGAAGATTGCGGTTATATCACCTTTATCCACTGTATCCTTAACCCTTATGAAAAGGCGGAATTCAACTTCTGTCTGCGGTACGATGACATCATCCTCCGCTTTGGACCACATAATTCTGCCGTAACTGTTGTTGGCAATGTTTATAACATCGGCAACCACTGCGCTGGCGGTGGGGAGTTTTCCTGCACCGGGGCCATAGAACATCGCATCGCCGATAGCATTACCGCTTACCATAACGGCGTTATTAACACCCTCTACAAAAGAAAGGGGATTCTCGTTTGACACCATCATGGGCGATACCATAACGATAACCCTACCCTCTTCAATCCTGCTCATAGCGATGAGCTTGATTACAGAACTCTTCGCAGTAGCATACTCCACATCACGAAGGGTTATATCGGAAATACCTTTGGTATATATCTTATCGCACTCAATCTTTTTGCCCGTTACAAGAGATGTCAGAATCGCAATCTTACGGCAGGCATCGTGTCCCTCCACATCTGCAGTGGGATCACTCTCGGCATAACCGTTCTTCTGGGCACCTGCAAGTGCCTCCTCAAAGGTCTCGCCGTGTCTTATTATCTGGGTGAGGATGTAGTTGGTAGAGCCGTTGAGTATGCCTGTGATTGCATCTATCTTATTGGCGGAAAGGCACTGGTTCATTGGACGGATAAGAGGAATACCTCCTCCTACACTCGCCTCAAACAAATATGCACATCCGTTATCTGATGCAATTTTCAGTAGTTCATCACCATAGGTGGCAACAAGTTCTTTATTGGAAGTCACTACGCTCTTGCCTGACAAAAGCGCCTTCTTTGTATACTCATAAGCAGGATGAAGTCCGCCCATAGTCTCTACAATTACCGAAATCTCGTCATCTTCTGCCATAATGTCAAAATCATTTATAAAAAGATGACTCTCGCTATGGCCTGAAAAATCACGGATATCAAGAATGTATTTTATATCAATTCCATTTTCGGTTTTCTCTGTAATGCTCTCGGCATTGGTGCGGATTATCTCATACACACCCGAACCCACAACACCAAAACCTACTATACCGATTTTTACCACTTTATCACTTCCAATTGCTGTCTTTTGTGTAAAATAATTACGTAATATTATATCCCAAAACCAAGGGTTTGTCAATTGTTTTGTACTGTGTCAAATCTCAATATTATTGGGAAATTCCTTTGAAAACTGTTCAATCTTGCCAAAAACATCATTATCGGATATCTGTTTACTCTCGCTATGTTGTGTCTCGGTGAGAATCTTAAGGTCTACCTCGAAGTCAAACATAGCCTTGATACTCTCCTCTAAAGACGCTCTGTTTTCTGCTTTGGCACAGTTATCTCTGCCCTCGGCACTGGCAAACACTATCTTGAGTGAATTATCATCTGCATGGCATGAACCGTCCTTCATCGCCATATAAAGAGTGATTTTACCGCTACTCATAATAAAATTCAAAAGCTCCTGCCATCTGTCGCATACTATCTGTGCATTGGATTTATCAGAAGATGCGGGAGACTCTGCGGTACTCTCTGCTGATGCGGTTTCAACAGGTGCGTCCTCTCCCACCGGTGCATCTGCCATCGGCTCATCAGGGATAGCGGAGGCGACATCATCCCAAGGAGGTGTATCAACCACCGCATTATCTGTCACCTCACGGGTATCAGGAGCAAAGAATGCCTTGCCTGTTGCGAGCATACCCTCAATCTTTGAAAGTCTGGAAAGAATTGCACCTGTGCTATCATCAAGGGCAGGAACAGCCATCTTGACTATTGCCATCTCAATAAACACCCTTGGAGATGAGGCAAACTTGATTTTGTTAATAAGTGCAGATACCGTCTCTACACAATACATAAGTTTCTCAACGGTATATTTCTCTGCAGTTTTCTGTGTGTTCTCGTATTTAAGGCCCGCATACTCGATATCGCCCGACACCTTATACAAAAGCATACTTCTGTAAACATCCAAAAGGCCCTGGGCGAAGTAGTCGGTATTCTTGCCGTTTCTGATGCAATTTTCAAAAGCGGTTACTGCGCTTTTCACATCTTCCTCTGCTATATGGCGGGCAATATCGTAAAGAAATGTGGTATCCACCGCACCCACTGTATCTGTAACATCAGCTATAGTGAGGTCATTGGGCTTGAAGGCAAGGCATTGATCCAATATACTCAATGAATCACGCATCGAGCCTTCACCCAGTCGGGCAACATATTCCACCGCCTCATCCTCTGCTTTGATACCTTCCTGCTCTAATATATATCGTATGCGGTCTGCAATGTCTTTGTTATTTATAGTCTTAAAATCAAATCTCTGGCAACGGGACATTATGGTGGCAGGCACCTTATGTATCTCGGTGGTTGCCAGAATGAAGATTACCCCCTGGGTGGGCTCCTCCAACGTCTTTAGCAATGCATTGAACGCACCTTGGGAAAGCATATGAACCTCGTCGATTATATATACTCTGTACTTACCCTCGGCAGCAGCGTACTTGGTCTGCTCAATGATATCACGGATATTCTCAACACCATTATTGGACGCAGCGTCAATCTCGATTACATCAAGAATACGCTCGCTTAAAATACCCTTGCATATATCGCACTCGTTACAAGGGTTTCCTCCCTTGGGTGCATCACAGTTCACCGCACGGCTGAATATCTTGGCTGTGGAAGTCTTACCCGTTCCCCTTGTGCCTGTGAACAAGTATGCATGAGACATCTTGCCCGTTACTATTTCATTTTTGATAGTGGTGGTGATATGACCCTGACCTACTACGTCATCAAATACCATAGGTCGCCACTTGCGGTACAATGCCTGATATGCCATAACTTCCCTCCGTGTAGTTAGTATAAAAATATCGTACGCCCTTGAATCGAGATGCGCATACATGCGTTATATATCAACAAACTCAAATCAGGCCCTCTGCGGCACACACAAAGCATCGCTTATGGCTGCTTGGTTCCCCACCTGACCAGGTTCACGAGTCTGCATTGCGCAGAACCCGATTCTCAACATCTGATGATATACACTTGCCTGCACACAACACCCCTCAAAAAGGGCATTACCCTTGCTATAGCGGATTGCAAGTACAGGGCACCGCTACCTCCCCGGCTGTACGACCTAATCATTATACAATACTTATTTGTAAATTACAATATAAATCGAAACATTTTTATATTTTTTCCTTTTGTCTTGATAAATTATATATTATATAATAAAATATAAGTGGCAATTAACAGAAATCAGAAGGGGTGAGGATATGGATGACAAAGTGATATTGCATTGTGACCTTAATAATTTTTTTGCATCCGTGGAATCCCTGGATCACCCCGAATTCAAGAATGTGCCTATGGCGGTGGCGGGAAGCAGTGACGACCGTCACGGGATAATCCTTGCCAAGAATGAACTTGCCAAGAAGGCAGGTGTGCAGACCGCCGAAACAATATGGCAGGCAAAGAGAAAATGCCCTGATCTGGTACTTACAAGCCCACATTATCTCAAATACAGTGAATATTCCAAAAAGGTGTTTGAGATATACACGCGATACACCGACAGAGTGGAATCCTTTGGTCTTGACGAGGCGTGGCTTGATGTGACGGGTAGCCGAAAGCTATTCGGAAACGGCATGCAGATTGCAGAAAGCATCAAGGAGACGGTAAAAAAAGAAACAGGACTCACCATATCCGTGGGAGTATCCTTCAACAAAATATTTGCAAAACTTGGCAGCGACTACAAAAAACCTGATGCCATCACGGAAATATCAAGGGAAAACTACAAAGAGATTGTGTATCCCCTGCCCGTGAGTTCGCTCCTGTTTGTAGGCAAAAGCACATTTGCAAAGCTTACTCAATACGATATTAAAACAATCGGAGATATTGCATCATCAAGCAAGGCTCTCCTCACAAGCATCCTGGGCTCACGAGGCGGAGAACTCTACGACTACGCCATTGGCGAAGGTGGCGGAGAGGTGGCTCTTGCGTCCCTTTGGGAGATGCCAAAGAGTATCGGCAAGGGACTCACCTTCAGGAAAAACCTCACCACACCCGACGAGGTGAAATCCGCCGTCACTCCTCTGGCTGAGAATGTGGCAGAGAGGCTTCGCCGATATGGACTATGGTGCAACTGTGTAAGTGTTGCTATAAAAGACGACAGCTTAAAGACAATAACAAGGCAATCGGTGATTGAGCCCTCCACTAATATCGGCAGAGTGATTGGCGAGGTGGCGGAGAGTCTGGTAATTAAAAACTGGGATTTCAAGATACCCATACGTATGCTCACCGTGACTGCGCAGAATTTATCGGAGGAATATCGAGGGGTGCAGATGTCGTTATTCGACGTTTCTGACGAAGGCGAAAACCGCAAGATAGAAAAGCTCACCAATCTTGAAGCGTCCGTGGATATGATAAAGAGCAAATACGGCAAAGGCGTAATATCCTTTGCATCTGTGAAAAACAGTGAGTTGGGACTTGACCATATCGGTAGCAAGGAGAGAGACGATGAAGATTAAAATCGTGTGTGTAGGCAAATTAAAGGAAAGTTACTTAAAAGACGGGATTGCCGAATATGTGAAGAGGATAAGCCGTTTTGCCAAGGTGGAAATCACAGAATTGGCAGACGAGAAAATTCCCGACAACCCATCTCCTGCCGAGTGTCTTAACGTACTCAAGGCCGAAGGCGAGAAAATATCAAAGCATCTTGAAGGATACATAATTTCACTATGTGTGGAAGGAACCATTTTATCCAGTGAGGAATTGGCAGAGAAATTAGCTGATATTCAGCTTGGCGGTGACTCTACCATAACCTTCATAATAGGAGGATCCTTGGGGCTTGATGAAGAAATAAAGAAAAAAGCGAAATTCAAGCTCAGTTTCTCAAAAATGACATTCCCCCATCAGCTTATGAGACTCATACTCACAGAGCAGATATATCGGGGATTCAAAATCAATGCCAACGAAAGTTAT
>JAZOWA010000061.1:0-4539 GCA_045659025.1 Clostridia bacterium | reverse complement strand
GTTAATATATCTGGCACATATCAAACCGATTTTAGATAAATTATTTTTAGGGACGATGAGGGCATCATCCCCTACGATTATTTTAGATAGCAATTCTTTTCTGTCTTTCACACAAATCGTTATAAAATATACCCCTGGTGTAGAATAATCATACCCTTTTAATCTTGTGGGTTTTCGCTTTGGTAAATTCATATTGTGTCGTCGGGGGTTGTTTCAACGGGGCAGGATTTCTTTGCTATCTTTGCATCGATTATGCGGTTAACCTCTGTCATAATCACCGCCAGGGCAGGTGCACCGAGGAACATACCCGTCACACCGAACAGGCCTCCGCCGATGATGATGGCAAATATAATCCAGAAGGGGCTTAAATTGATGGAATTTCCTAAAATCTTCGGGCCGAGGATGCTGCCGTCAAACTGTTGGAGGATAAATATGAATATCGCCACCCACAGCGCCTTTAAGGGAGATTCAAACATCACCAGAAGCACCACGGGGATACCGCCGATAAAGGGGCCGAAGTAGGGGATCATATTGGTCACACCCACTATCACGGCAAAGAGGGCGGAGTTGCGCACATTGAATATGAGGAGTCCGACAAGGCAAATGACGCCGATAATAAGGGAATCCAGGGTCTTGCCCACGATGAATTTGGATAAGATTATATGGGCGTCTTTTGTGTGGGATGAGATTTTAGACGAGGTGTCGTCGGTGAAGATTGCCTTGCAGATGCGTTTTGCCCCTGCGAGGAGGCGATCCTTTTCCACTATGAAATACACAGAAATCACAATACCCAACACCGCATCCAGCAACGTACCGCCCAGATTGATTACACCGCCGAGGACACCTGATATAGCGGGGTTCAAGGAGGAGAAACTGCTCTGGGATATGATGCGGGTAAGCTCCTGCTCAATGGTGGTGAAGGTGGATATAAAGAACTGTCCTGCAACGGTGTTGTTCCAGTCACTTTCCTTCAATGCCTGAAGTTTGTTGTAGTAGGCGGGGATGCTGTTTATGATATCTGCCGTACTCTTAACCATAAGGGGTATGAGCAGATTGAGGATAATAATGAGTACCGCAAAGCATATCACATACGCCGTGGCCGTGCTGGTGACCCTTGCAGGTGTGGGGCGTTTGATAATCTTGCCATAGTGCCTCTCAAAGAAGTTCACCATGGGGTTTATAAGATAAGCGATCACTCCGCCGATTACGAAGGGTGTGAGCAGACCCCACACATATCTCCACCCGTTAAGCAGTGCAGAGGCGACGGATTCAATGCTCATAATAAGCTTGAATACTCCAATCACCGCCACCGCAAGAAGCAGAACGGACACCGCGGAAGACGGCTTGATTTTCCTGAGTTTGTCAAACATAGAATCACTCCTGATTATATCGTTACATTATATTATACACCAAAAAAATAAGGTTGTATAGGTTTTTGGGATATTTTCGGGGCGGGTGGAATATATTTTAGTAATCAATCTCAGGAAAAGGAGAATTCTTATGATAGAAAACATTACCAAGACCACCATTCATACAGTATCCTGCCCGCCCGTGTCCAACACCCTGATGAACAGCGACACCAATATCATCGTACCCGATTCCCGCCCTGATGCGGGTGAGGTGGTGATGGTCTCTCTGCGTCCCATAATGGAGGAGAGGAAAATGCAGAAGGACTACCTTACTATATCGGGCAATCTGGATTATGAGCTTATATATACGCCCGAGGGTGGGGGGAACCCCGTGGCGGTAGCCACAAGAGTGCCCTTTACCCATCAGCTTGAGGTGGCAGGGGGAGAGGGGGCGCATATATCTGTAAAGCCCAACGTGGTATCGGCATCCGCCACCGTGGCCAACAGCCGTAAAATCAACATCAAAAGCACCATAGAGTTTGACACCAATGCCCTGCTTCCCATAGAGTATGAGGTGGTGTCAAAGGAGGGTTGCGATATGCCCTGCCGTGCCGATTCGGTGAGTTGCTCCTGCCTGGCATCCTTCTGCGAGAGGGATTTTGAGGTGGGGGGAGTACTCCCGGGCAAGGCTGTGCCTGCCGAGATCCTGTCCACCCGTGTTTTTGTAGACAGCAGCGAGATTAAATACTTAAACGGCAAACCCGTGGCAAAGGGTGTAATCCGTGGTGAAGCCCTGTATGTTGACGAGGAGGGCAACCTTGCCGTAGCGGTGGGGGATTTCCCCTTTACCGAGCCTTTGGGTTGTGAGGGTGAGATGGTATCCGCCGAGCTGGACTTTGTGCTCCGTGATGCCACCTTCTCTATCCATACGGGTAGTGAGGGCAAGGTGATTAAGGGTGAATTTGCCTACACCGTCACCGCCTTTTTGTATGAGGATTGCAAGAGGGAGATTATAACGGATATTTATAGTCCGGATTTCAATCTTGCCACCGCAAAGAGTGATCTCACCTTCTGCTCCGTTAAAAGATATAAAGACGAATGCTCCGCCCGTGAGACTATGCCCTTGAGCCGTGGTGAAGCGGTGGCGGTATTCGGCACATCTGTTATGGCGGAGATAGAAGATATCAAAATCACCCCTTCTGCCACCCGGGCGATAGGAAAGAGCAGAGTCACCCTCTGCATAACAGACACCTACGGCAAGGTGTACACCGTGGAGAAGGAATTCCCCTTTGACTGCGCCCTTGATATCCGCACCGACAAGGACGACAGAGTGAACGTGGTGGTGGAAGCCGAGTGCGTATCTGCAGACCTTATAAATCCATCCTCTGCAGAGGTGAGGTTCACCCTCTGCTTTAATACCAGAGTAGATACCACCTGCACTTTGCCCTGTATCCTTGATGTAAAGGCCACGGAAGATGCATCCTATGCCACGCCCATGCCCTCGGTGGTGTTGTACTTCCCGTCCCCGGACGAAAAGCCGTGGGACGTAGCCAAACGCTATCGCACCACCATAGATGCCATAGCCGAAGCCAACGGCCGTGCCTTTGGCGAGACCTTCGGGGCGGGGGAAGCGGTGATGATACCGAGACGGAATTAAAATTCCGCCAGTGAAATACACCTTCGGTGTGTGAAATCCGCGTTGCGGATGAAATCGCCTTCGGCGGTGAAATGTTCCCTGCGGGAACGATATTGTGGGAAACCGCTAAAGCGGTTTTCTTCCATTTCTCTTATCTCTTCATAAAAAAAGACCTTTGATTCCTCAAAGGTCTTTTTATTTAGTCTTTATTGATATAAACTCTCTTGCGGTATGCGCCGGGGGTGATACCTGCGATCTTCTTGAATATCTTAATGAGTACCGTGGCATTGGCATAGCCAACAGCGGTGGCAATATCGCCGATTGCCATATTGGTGGAGCGGAGAAGCTCCTTCGCCTTGCTGATACGCAATGTGGATATGTAATCAATGAAGTTGGTGCCGATAAAGTCCTTGAAGAAGTGAGACATATATGTATAGTTCATCAGGAACTGGTCCGCCACCATGGCAAGAGACATATTGGGGTTGGCAAAGTGATTCTTCACAAACTCCACAATCTCGCTCTTGAGTTTTTCCTTCTTATGACGTTGGTCATTTACCAGATGGATGCCAAGCCCGCCAAACAACAATCGGATAACATCCATATACTCTTTGGGGGTTCTGCACTTTTCCAACATCTCAAAGGGCGACGCATCACCGAACACCTCATCAAAATCAAGGGAAGATCCCGATATTATCTTGAGAGCCGTTGCGGCAAGGTCAAAGAACAGACACTTGCTCACCCCTGCAGGAAGCAGAGAGTTTGCCTCCACCACCTTATCAATGATGAGCCAGGTGTTTGCCTCGTCACCATTTAATATGGAATGGATAAGCTTATCCTCCGTCTCCAGGGGGAAGAAGTAGTAGTGATTCTTTTTCTGTATTCTGTCATAGGGCAGGATATCTGCCACACCCGTTACTTTGCTATACTCTGCGGAGTTGCGGGCATTCCTGCAACATGTAGAAATATTCTCAGCCCCTACTGCAGTATTGGAAAGACCGACGATTATATCACATTCAAACTGCTCTTTGAAGAAATTTCTGAGGAAAGACAGATTGGATATCACCCTGCCCTCCACCTCGCTGTTGCTGGCTTTGAGGTTAATCAGAAGGGAGAGGGACGTATCATCCGTGCCGTCTGCAAAGGTCTTGCCCAGGGGCTCAAAGACCTCTTCGCTGGTGTTTTCGAGGGCATACTTGATAATGGGCAGGTCGGTGGGGTCAATATTTATAAGGTTAAAATGCGCTACACAGAAGTAATTGGAAATGAAGGATATACCATTTTTCTCATATTCTTCAAAAAAACACTTCTCCATATCGTAGCCCTCCTTTCTCAAAAAAAGAGTATCCCGTTTTTCTAAAATATACCAAAGTTGATAAAAACGGTGTATTTATGGGAATGCACTTGCCATAATAGCAAAAACAGTATGTTTTGTCAATAGAAAAACACACTATTTTCACACAATTGTCACAAAAACCGACAATTTTTACGGGGAGGGGTATTTAAGATAATGCTATCAAAAAAGGACAATTATACCATATGTGGTGTTTCGGGGTA
>JAZOWA010000060.1:0-6460 GCA_045659025.1 Clostridia bacterium | reverse complement strand
TTTGTTGTTGTCCTTGAACAGTTTCACTTCAACAAGCTCATTCCAGTAATCCTCACGTTTCGCATTGGCTTCCTTCTGCTCCTCGGTCAGCTCTCCGCCGACCTGAGCCTTTGCATCAGAAATAATCTTGTCGGCTTCCTCACGAGCCGCCTTGAGCATCTCCTCAACCTGTGCCTTTACATCGGCAAGGTTAACAGCCTCATTCTTGACTTCTTTCTTATCAGCCATAGTAATCTCTCCTCTCTAAATCAGGGTAGGGGCGGACGACTCTGTCCGCCCGTAAATTCCTCTTAGTTATTCTCTGCAGGGTTAAAGGTAGATGCAGATTCAATACGAACCATGTAGTTCTCTACCAATCTTTCTGCTACCTTGGTTGCCTTCCAGCCTGCAGTTGCTCTCTGGTTCAGGGGGTCACCGGTACCGGCACTACCCAACTGCTTCACGATATGCTGCAGACCGCCACCGGATACCTCGGTGACACCGTAAGCATTGTCACCTAAGACAAGAGTGGAGTATACCGCTCTGCTTCCGGAGCCTGCCTTCGCCCAGATTTTTGCCTCGGTGGTTTCCACAAACCGTACACCGAACAGCTTACCGATTTCACCTTCGTAAAGGTCATCGGGGTCGTAGGTCTTGACATCCTTCCATGCAGGATCATTGGTCAGATCGTAAGAAATATCGGGATGGATAATAGCTACCCAATCATTGTTAATCTTCTCGGCATTCTGACTCTTCAGGAGACGAACTGCCTTCTTGACATCATCTACAGTCAGCAGAGAAGTTGCATCAAGGTCTGATCTTGCACTCTTACCGCCTGCATAGATAACATTTGTACCACCGTTTAATACCTCACGAGTGATGGTATCTAAGGTAGCGCCCGCCTGAGAGCCAAGCAACTTGGTTGCCTGCACCAGATTGTTATCGATTGCGGTCAGGAGCAGAACATCAGACAGGGTAACATAACCGCCATACTGTGCCACGGTTGCTTCTACGGTGGTCACGTTCAGGCTCTGTCCGTCAGGAGTTACACCCTCCTGAATAGGAGTGGTGAGCTTAGGCAGAGGACTGAACTTACGGAACTCGATGGTCTTACCGCCATTCTTGGGAATGGGATGCTTCTGGCCAAACTGGTCGTGAACCAGTTTCGGAATCGCGTTATCAATGAGATAATCGCTATAGTAAGTTTTCATCTCATCAGAAAGACCAACAGCAGTAGTTACATTGGTGTTGGGTTCTGCAAACAACTGCAGGTTGTAGTTTTTTAACATTACTTTCATTTTAATTTCTCCCTTCTTAAAGACGGGGAGATTTGGATTAAAATACGATTTTTTCTCCCCGTGCTACTCTGCGTGCAATCTCTGCCCGTTCTTTTCGGGTAAGAGTTGACACATCGTTTCTCACGATGGCGGCACTTTGCACAGAAGTACCATTCTCGGAAGGTCGGGAAGCTTTGGCTTTGATCCGAGCCTGTGCCTGAGCATCTGCCGTCTGTGCGGCAACTCTTGCGGCACTCTCAGTAAGTTCATCAAAATGAAGAACCTTGTAGGCGTGCTCCACGGTGTTTCCGTGTTGCAACAGCTTCAGGAATTCCGGATTCTGGCACTCGGTCTTGAAGTCAAAGGACGGATAAATGTTCTTTACCGTCTCAGCTTCTTGATACCAATTATCAATCTGATTCCGGAACTGTTCCTGGTTGAACTCTCTCTGTCTGAGTGCACGAAACTGAGCATTTTCTCGCTCAATTCTCTGCATCCGCTGATACTGCTCAACCGTCATACCGTGGTCTTCTGCTACCTGCTCCCAATACCGGGTATCTTCCGTCAGGGCTTTCTCAAGCTTGCCCACATTCCCATCTGTGATACCATATCTGTCCATCAACATATCAATGACGGGTTGCTGTGCGGCAAGACTATTTTCCAAGCCTTTCACTTCCTTGAATCGGCGATTGAAAACGTCCTGGAACTTCTCCTGGTAAATATCCTTGTATTCCCCATTAATCAGTTCATCAAAACTCTTTCGCTTCTCTTCCAAGGTGTTTGAGGTTACCTTAACCTCGGTTTCTCCGGCACCCTCGGAATCCCCCCCGGTGGCAGGGGTAGTTGTGGTATCAGTTCCGGTTGCGCTATCCTGTTTCCCGAATACCACATTGTCAAATTCACCCGATTTTGAGCGGCGGTTGCATCCGCTCGGTTTGGTTTCAACCTTTGGTGCGCCCTCAGTAGATGCTCCGGCACCTTCGCCACCAGCTGCTCCGCCATCATTGAACAACTGCAGATCTACCTTGAGCCATTTTCTTTTTGGCATCATAACAATGCCCCCTTTCTCATGGTCTGTTCCCAAGAGTCAATCGGCTATACCGATAATTCTATTTCCACATAGTCCGGATAGGTAAATGCAATTTGCTCCAGACCAAGTGCTGTCATTTGAAAAACTGCGGCAACATCACTGCCGCCTCTGCAGGAGATTAAAACCTCTCCTGTGCTATGGTCAATACTGACACATTCGATTTCGCAAGGGTACTCCTCCACAAAACCAAGGAGTGCCTGCACCAGAGCAGATGCCCCGGCACAGACAATATCACTACCCTTCTCGGCGTACCCTGCGTGTCCTGTCACGGCCAAGGAATGGGTATCTCCCTCGACACGGTAGCTTGCCCGTATCATCCTTGCTCCATATCAGGCGTGGCTCTGCTTGCCAAACGCCTGCCATAGTCGGTCATGGTGGCTTTTTGTGCATCCTCCTGAGCCTGACCCATACTTTCCCCACCGCCATCGGGAGGAGGCAAAGGCTGTCCCTGTGGCACACCCTGGGCGTTCATACCCATAGCGCCCATCATCGCCATCTGCATCCGTTGTTGCATCCGCAGATTATTGAGGTTCTCTTGCACCTTGACCTTAACGGTTTCCTTTCCATCAAAGTCCATCAACTCAAGAGCAGCTGCCGCCTGTTCTGCCAATTGCGGATTGAAGAACCCAAGATTGTACATTTCCTTGGCAAGCTCGTTCTGTGCCATCTTACTATAAGGTGACCGTTTCTGCGGTTTCACCACAATATCAAAGATAGGCTTGCGAAACGCCTCCACATAGTCCGGTTCAAACTCTTGTCCCTCATAGGCAGGTGGAATTGCCTGTCCCTGCATCATCTGGTTGTTAAAGTCTACAAACTGATACTGCCCCGTTTCTCCCGTGATACGGAATGAACGATTCTCATCATAGAACTGGCGTATCAATTCAATCACCAGATAACACTCTCTGCGGAAGGATCGGTAGGATGCCGAGATCACATCTCGACTTGTCTTATTGCCCGCTTCCTGAAGCGCGGCAATCGCAGCTGCAGCAGTAACACCACCGGAGGAAGAACCCTGCGAAACATCTCTGTTGGATGATGTTTCTTTCAGTTCGTCAATGGTCATCTGCAGAACGTTCAGCACATTGCCGCTCACATTTGGTACATCAATGAGTCTCAGACGTTCCTCATCAATGTCACCTTCCACCCAGACAACCTTCTTGGTCTTGTCATTGAACTCGTCCACATTGATACCCACATTCCTCTTTGCGAAGTATCTGGGGTTGTTTGCCGCAATGGCATTCTCAATAACCGCCTGCTTTAGCTTGTCTATGTAGAGTTGCGGCGACTTGGTTATCGCAATGTAACCAAATCCCACAGGTGTACCCTCTTCAGGAAACAGTACATCAAACTCCACAGGGTACATTCCGTGGTTGTAGAATCCCGCCTCGCGATATTCAGGGTCGTTCTCGGAGGCAAACAACACCTCGCTCCCTACAAACTTACAGAAATGCAGGACAACCTTGCCCGCACTATTCATTTTCTTATAGTACCAATCCACCACCGCAGACTTATTGGAAACATCCACAGTATCGTCGTAGACGTACTCCTTGACATCTACAACCTTACCGCCAGACTTGTTCTTCAGCTGCGGATATTCCTGTTCCAGAAGGTCATTATCTTTCAGGGATACAATAAACAGATCTCTGCTTGCCTGAAGATTTGTGATACCCGGCTCCCAGAAGATATTTAGAATGTCGTTGAACCTTACATCCACATCCCCCATACCTTCTTCAAGCTCAGTATTCCAGAACACACCCTTGGCAACCACACCGTGCTTTAACTTGTACCACATGCTATCTGAATAGGTTTCCTCATAGTTGTTCCGCTCATAGATAACAGGAAGAACGGACGAAAGGACCTTCGCTGACTCCTCATCACTTCTCTCCCGGGGCAGAACATTCGGTTCGGGGTAGTTGTCCATCATATCCGCATGCTTATTGGCAATGGTATTGAACATCCAAGCAGAAGTCGGCTCGGCTCTGTCGACACTTTCCGCCCCCTGTTCTTTGCCTATCACATCCCAATGGCGGAGCTTCCACCATTGTTCCTCCTCTACAATTCTGTCCTCAAGGTTCTTCTTGCCATCCTTATACTTCTTCAGGGTCTCTGCCGCCTTTTGAACCACCTTGCTATTGATAACCTCAAAGCCTTCCCCTTGAGGGGAAAGGGGACCGCTTGCGGTGGATGAGGTGTTGTCCATTGCTACCTCCTCCGGCGCATCTCTCCCAAACAACTTCTGTGCCGCTTGAGCCAGATAGTCCATCGGGGTCTTACCCTTACTGTTTTGCATATTTTCTACGTTCAATAGAACCACCTCCTCAATACTTGCGATAGAATGCATACTTGTCTACCGGCGCTTCATCATCAAGCGGGTTATACACCGCAGGTTTTCGCTCTAATTCTTTCATTGGCTTCATCGGGTTTTCCATACAGAGGTATCGCACCTCATCGGCAACGTGGTCTTCTTGCTTGGTATCAATATCCTCCGGCCGATGTTCGTCATACATTAAGAGCGGTATCGTCCTGATAAATGCCTTACAATTGGAAAAGATGTACATCATAGGAATGCCATTCTCATCAAACTGCAACCGGTAGTGTACCTGCATCCACCCGGCAAGCCGCTGATGGTCTCCCTTATCAAAGTACACACCATACTTCTCTGCAGTTTCCGCAATACTCACGCCGTGAGACTTATCCCAAATGGCAGGGTCAGCCACACCGTTAATATGTTTCCCCTTCAGCCATTCGTGTTCATTCTCGATACGGGCAACCTCCTTGAATATCTCATCAGGAGACCACTTCACACCCACATCCGCCTCATTCTTGACACATCCGTATAGCTCTAAAATCCGATAGATTCTCCCGTCATAGTCCACCGCCCACCAGGCACAGGAAAATGGCTTACTATAACCAAAGTCAAAACTACGCCATATTTTCCACTCTTTTGGAGGTTCAAATGGTGGTATCACGTGAGTCCACTTTCTGTCCTCATAGTGGTCGCTGTCATTTCGGAACTCTTCAAAGACTTGTCCTTCGTACACATCCCAACACCCGTCAAGGTGCGCCTTCCGCTTGTGTTCCGGAAGAGCCTTGAGCATATCTATGTACTCCGGGTTGGCTTCCATCAGCACCTTGTTGTCATAGACCGATGCCTGAATGAAAAGGTAATCATCTGGTTTTTCTCCATCCTTGTAGTTCCGGTCAATAAAGATTCGCTTAATGTACTCGTGACCAACGCCACCGGGGTTGGTGGTGTAGTACACCCTCGGCTTGAAATCCTTTCTTGTGGTACGAAGGGAGGTGCAGATGAACTTGATCCACTCCTCCGTAAAGTGAGTTGCCTCCTCAAAGATGATGAAGTCGAACTCCTGTCCCTGATACTGGAGAAGATCACCCTCGTTATCGCAGTAACCCAAGAGCAACCTGCTTCCGTTGGGAAAGATAAAACTTCTCTCATCCTGCTGATACTTGGCATATCCGTGAAGTTCTGAGCGAAGTGGAATGATATGGTTGTTCCGAAGTTCCGGCATAGTCCTACGGAGTAACACGCCCCCAAGGCCTGCATAGTTCATACAAAGCATCACCGCTTTACGCCTGCCCGCCCAACTTTTACCGCCGCCACGGGCGCCGCCATAGCCTATGTGCTTGGCATCCGCCTTGAAGAATTCAATTTGCTTCGGATTGGGCACTTCCTCTCTCAAATGCTGAAAAATCAATGGTTCATCCATTACTTCGCCCACTCTCCAAGGTCACCCTTAAACTCAACAACCTTAACCGCCGGATTGCTGACCTCACCATCTACTGTCACCTGTTGCGAGGACTTGCCATAGTACATCTCAGCAAACCATTTTTCAATATCCGCCTTCACCTTCACCGGAGTATTCTCATCATCTGCAATGGCACGAAGCCGCTCCGGCGCCTCTTTGGCATATCTTTTCACCGCTGCAGGCAGCTTCGGCCTTCCCTTGGGGTTTCCGCTCTGCCCTTTTTGAAATTGTCCTGTTTTGGTCCTGTTAGCAGGCATCACCCCACCACCTTTCTTTACATCCCACCCCACCATACATTTTTTATTAAATTCCTCAAAAAAGAGAGAATTAGTAAAAATTTTTAA
>JAZOWA010000059.1:0-40625 GCA_045659025.1 Clostridia bacterium | reverse complement strand
TACGTCACTGTCGAAGCGGTAGCTTGAAAGCATCACTTCATCGGGGTCGTAGACCGTCATACAGTTGTGGGAGATGGTACGTCTGTTGAAGTTTCTGTCAAGGGAGCTTGCCCACTGACCGCTACCCGAGTCACCCTGGGTAAGACGGCCTACAACCTGATTGGTGAGGTATCCCTTGTAGTAAATCTGGAATGAGCCGATATCGGGCTTGATATGGGCATCGAATGTCTTTTCTCTACCCTGAACATACACATGCATAGCATCGGATTCCATACCCATCTGCCAGTTGGTGCGGGCATACATCTGGGTAATTGGGAAGTCAGATATATATGTGCGGGGGAGGTTATCGCCCAGATCATATTTACCCTTAAGGTCATCTATACTACCCTTATAGAGGTTTCTTGCCATAATGAAATCAAAGGAGTAGAGGTAGGAACTGCTACCTGAGAGGTTAGAAAGACCGAGCTGTTCCAACCATTCGTTGTGGTAGATTGTGCCGTAGGGAGTATCTGCAAAGAGGAACTGACCGAATGCAGTGAGGTGAGAAAGGGAGTCGTAGCCGATAGTTCTGTCGGGACCGTACTCACCTTCGTTTACGAATCTGCCGTAGGGAAGTCTGGAGTGAATGAATCTCAGGGGAACTCTTGCAAATCCCTCGGTGAAGAGATCGGTGGGTTTGTATCCCCAACCTGCAAGGAGTATTGCTGCGAGGTACTCAGACTCAGAACGGATACCCTCGCCATAGCTGGTGCCTGCGGGGTGATTACCGGACTGGAGGAAGTGACCTCTTGCACGGAATGACATATTAAATACTCTGCCTGCGGTGGTGTTCCACATCTCAGGGAATTCGTCATATATAGCCGCACCTGTCTGGAGCAGGTCACGATAGTTCTGATACTCGTGCTGGTGACCATAGATGTTACCGCCCTTTTCGGAGGGATAACTGTACTCCAGCATAGTAGCCCATTCAGTAAGCTTACCTACGAAGAATTCTTTTTCTTCCTCGGTGAGCAGGTCATAGTGCCAGTCATACATTACTGCCACGGCACACATTGCA
Organism: Clostridia bacterium; assembly: GCA_045659025.1. Classification (GTDB taxonomy): domain Bacteria; phylum Bacillota; class Clostridia; order UMGS1810; family UMGS1810; genus SIG455. Next base: position 39,568 of record JAZOWA010000059.1, on the reverse strand, counting down.
GAACCAAGCAATCGGTGGGATGTAACAGAGGTGGACGACCAGTTCATAGTGTGCGCCCACATCTTTGTCCACTCGATGGTGTCTCTTCCGTATTGTCTGGGATCAGTCTGATTACCGCCGATAAAGCCGGTTTTCATAGTAGTGGTGTCATTTAAGAGATATACCAAAGATCTTGCTTTGATACCTGCAGAGATAGACTCTGCCGCAGTAGATGTAGAGTTGCTTCTGTCGTAAAGTCGGGGGAGATACTCAAGGGCATATTTGTGTGTGATTCTCCTGTAGTATCTGTTGGTGTCCTCTTCTGTCTGGATAGCGTTCCAGATGTGAGGGATTTCATCCTTCTTGATGAAAAGACGGGGGTGGCCTGAAGGAGGCACAACGTCTTCGCCCTTGAAGGTGGCCTTGTCATACCATTCGGTGAAGGTGCCGTCGGGTACGGAGTCTATATCGGTGGGGGTCCATGCCAGGTTATTGGTAATGATAATCTTGTCAAAACAACCCTGAGCATAGAAATGGGAGAAGAGGAAGTCGATTCTGCCTTCTTTGAGTCTGATATTTCTTGTGGCTCTCCACTTGAAAGCATTGCTTCCCATACCGCCAGGACTCGCTTTACTCCAGGTGCTGCCGCCGTTTAAGGATACAAACCAGCCTGCACCCAGTGTGGTTACAGCGCCGCTTGTACCGTATCGGATCCACATATTGTATGCACCGGGGGTTTCCACGTACATTGACAATCTGAAATCAGGTAATGAGTTTGCAACTGATGAGGGATCAGAACCTGTGGTGGTACCGGTCTGGGGATGGGCAGTGTTACATCTCCACCAGAGCATCTTACCGCCTGATGCATTTGAATTATCCTTAACTGATATATTGAATGAGGGGTTAACTATTGCCAGGTCCTCTGCCTCAACTACGAGGAGACCATCTTTAACCACGAATTCTTTATCTGCAGGGAATCTGCTTACATAATTACCTGAAGCAGAGGGGGGTTCGATATCTTCATCTGGTACTGAACCGCCTTCGCCGGGTATGTATTCTGAGTCGGTAGAGCGTTCGTAAGAGGTGTTGATTTCGGGCAATGTGAAGATAATATGCTCTCTGGGATCGATGTACTTGTCAGAGATGGAATCACCATTTGCATAGGGGGGATAAACCCTGAGCTTGTTGAATCCCACACGACCTGTCCACAAGGGAATCTTGTGGTTTTTGACAACGAGGATGTCGTTTATATAGCATTCCAGCATTTCGGTGGAATTGTCTATATAGAACTTGATATCATACCACTGAAGGGGCTTTAACACGATGTCGGTGGCTTTTTTGTGAAAGTTGAGCACACCGCCTACATCTATATAGAGATGTGACTTGCTAAAGGACACCTGAGTGGTGCTGTCCTGCATCAACATCCAGGATGTAAGATTGAGCTTAGATACAGGCTCCTGAGTGAGGAACACACCGAAGGAAATTTCGGATATGCCGTCTATGGCATAATCTATCGGCTGACGGTCAACGTTTACATAAGTGGGGTCACCTGCGAGTCTCTCGTCGGTGTAGTAAGGGTCTCTGCCGTATGTGTCGGTCGCCTCGTCATACGCCATTACCTTCTGGGCATATTTGTAGGCTTCTTCAATCTCGTCGGTCATATTACCTGTTGATACAGCGAGGTTATAGGTCTTGATAGCATTTGTGAAAGTAGAGATAGCAATATCGTCATAAGTCTTTCTGTGCTCGAAACTCTTTGTAAAACCGTGGTTAAATACGCTGCTTGTCTTGTTGGTTTTGTATGTATAACCAAAAACGGTTACAGGGCCCATGGCGCTTACACGTCTGTTTTTGTTGTCATACAGTCTTGCTGTGAAACTGTTCTGACCGGGCTTGACGCGGAGGGCCACAGTGCCTTCTGCAATACCGGGTTTAATATCGTTGCCTTCAATAAGGACATCGTTGTTGAAATATTTTACCGAATATCCTGAGGGTATCTTCGGTATGGTAAGCATAATCATACTGCCCGCCTTGGCATAGTCGTTAGCCCCCAAGGTGCGTATGTCCTCTGCTTCATACGGCACGAATTCACCTGCCGTTTCTGCAAAAGACATAATGGGCGTGCAGTTTATAATCATCATAAACGCCACCAGCAATGCTGCGATTTTTTTCATAATGAATGTCCTCCTTGTCAACTATATATAGAAATACATTTTTAATAAAACCAAAGGGGCAAAAACCCACACCTACATTATATATCAAAACAAAATATATTTCAATTGTCCGTTTTATAGATTTTGCAATTTTCACAAAACTTTAACAAAAATGCACAAAAAAAACGGCATCGAATGAATTCCGATGCCGTGATTTGTATGAGTGTATGTAAATTATACGTTGATGCTATAGTTGGGAGCCTCTTTGGTTATTGAAATATCGTGGGGATGGCTCTCTTTGAGACCCGCAGCGGTGATACGTACGAACTTGCCTCTCTCTTTGAGTTCTGCCACGGTGGGAGTACCGCAGTAGCCCATGCTGGAGCGGAGACCACCGATAAGCTGGAATACTGTATCTGCCAAGGGGCCTTTGAAGGGAACTCTACCCTCAACACCTTCAGGAACGAGCTTTCTGCTACCTGTCTGGAAGTATCTGTCTTTGCTGCCCTTTTCCATAGCGGCAAGTGAACCCATACCGCGATATACCTTGAAGCGTCTGCCCTGATAGATTTCTTCTTCACCGGGGCTTTCCTCACAACCTGCGAGGAGTGAACCGATCATGATAACATCAGCACCTGCTGCGATTGCTTTGGGGAGGTCACCACTATATTTAACACCGCCATCACCAATAACGGGTATGCCGTATTCCTTAGCCACCTGAGCGGCTTCGTATATAGCACTTATCTGAGGTACACCAACACCTGCAACAACACGGGTAGTACAGATAGAACCGGGGCCGATACCTACTTTAATAGCGTCTGCGCCTGCTTCGATAAGTTCTTTTGCAGCCTCGGCAGTTGCAATGTTACCTGCGATAACATCAACCTCGGGGAATGCAGCCTTAACCTTCTTTAAGCAGTCAATGATATTCTGTGAATGCCCGTGAGCGCTATCGAGTACGAGCACGTCAACCTTGGCATCAACCAATGCCTTGGCACGATCCAAAACGTCTGCAGTAACACCGATTGCGGCACCGCAGAGAAGTCTGCCTGTAGGATCCTTGGCGGCATTGGGGTATTTAACGGCTTTTTCAATATCTTTGATAGTGATAAGTCCTTTGAGCTTAAGGTCCTTGTCAACTATGGGGAGTTTCTCAATCTTATATTTGCGGAGGATCTCCTGCGCCTCGTCAAGGGTGGTACCCTCGGGTGCGGTGATGAGATCTTCGCTTGTCATGGCGTGTTTGATAGCTTTTGAGAAATCGGTTTCAAATCTCAAGTCGCGGTTGGTGATAATACCTACCAACTTGCCGTTTTCCACAATCGGCACACCTGAGATTCTGTACTTGCCCATAAGCTCGTCAGCTTCTTTCAAGGTGTTGTTGGGGGAAAGGAAGAAGGGATCAACGATTACACCGTGCTCAGAACGCTTAACCTTGTCCACCTCAATGGCCTGCTGCTCGATAGTCATATTCTTGTGGATAATACCGATACCGCCCTCTCTTGCGATTGCAATAGCAAGAGCAGATTCAGTAACGGTGTCCATAGCAGAACTCATAAGGGGGATGTTGAGATGAATCCTCTTAGTGAGCTGAGTGCCCAGGTTAACCATATCGGGAGTGATGTCGGATTTCTGGGGTACCAGGAGAACGTCGTCAAAGGTAAGACCTTCGTAAGCAAATTTATCAGTAATAATGTCAAACACAACCTTTCTCAAAAAATTTGTTAATATACATTATATTAAAAAATACTCGGTTAGTCAATACAATAATGTGATAATTTGACACAAACTTTGCGGGAATTTTTGCCGTTTCATAGGGCAAAGTATATAGGACAAATTATATATGAAGGCCAAACGGGGGCTCTGCTGTGTGATGAGCAAAGTCCCCGTCTGGCGATTTATAAAAATATTTTCAAGGTGCCGTATATAATGCCGATTATGGCAAGGATGGGTATTGATAACACCACAAGGGGCGACAGATACCCTCTTTTCACTTTTCCTATGGGGGATGGTCTGCCCCCTGTTGCATCCCGTATAATCTGGTCGGCATACTCCACAATGTCTGCGGGCACTTTTTTTGGCCGTATAGCAATAAGTAATCTGTCAAAGATATTTTTCTTCTTGCCTGAATCCACCATTTCATTCTCCTCGGTAGTTGTCATTGTGTAAGTATTATTGACCGTGGGAGTCATTTTTATACCACCTCTGCCTTTATGTGGCTTACGATTACGGTCATGTCGTCTTTTGCTTTTCCACCGCATTGAGATATGGCAAGGTCCAATATCTTGTCGGCTATTATGTGGGGATTTACCGAATCAATTTCCGATATGCTTTTCTCAAGCCAATCGGGTGAGGAGAAAGCATTTTCCACGCCGTCAGATATCATCACTATCAGGGTGTCTCCCTTTATCTGTCGTGTAAAGGAGCAGGGATTAATATCAGGACATACCCCCACGGGCAGAGACGGGGAAGATAGCTTCTCTACCCCCTCTGCATTTTTGATATATGTGGGCGCACCGCCCACCTTGATAAATTCTGCTTTGCCGTTGTGCATATTAACAGAGCACAGGTCAATGGTGGAGAACATATCCCCTCCGCCTGAGGAGGATAGGGCAGAGTTTATAAGTTTCACGGTGTTTGTGGGGTTAAATCCGCATCGTACCAGGCTTTTTATGAGGTCTATGGTCCGCCTGCTTTCCTGCTGTGCCTCCTCACCGCTTCCCATTCCGTCGCTTATGGCAGAGATGTATATGCCGTCGGTGAGGTTTAGGGAAGCAAAACTGTCTCCGCACACCTTTTCCCCGTCTTTCTTTATGCAACCGCCCCCTGAGGTGCGGAAGAATCTCTCTCTTGCGCAGAAGGTGAGATACACAAACGCTCCGTCTTTGTACATATCAGCAAACCGCATCTTCATACCGATTGCTTCACCGATACAGGCGGGAATTAAGTGCTTCATGTCGTCGTAGTATCTGCTTTTTTCAAACTTCACCTCTACCACCAGGGTAGAATCGTTTCGTATATACGGGCTTATGCTTATTGGCAAAAACCCCTTGCAGTCAATGGCAGAACGTATCGCCACCGAGGTCTCCTCGTCAGGGGCGAGGTGCACATCCTCCGACATATCCTTGAGTAACTTCGACACATTCCACATCTGAGTAGCGGATAAGGCCTTTATATCTGCCAGCTTATTCTGCCATAGCCGTGCGGTGCGGTATATCTCGTAGGAATCATTGAATTTCTCCACCAACCGTTCTGTGCGAATACAACGGTTCTTTAGTTCCTCGGGCACGTCTGTCACCGACACCATACCGTTCTTCTCAGCCACGTCTATAAGACGGAACACCGAGTCCTTGGTCTCAGCCGTCTTTTTCTTCCAGCAACAGAACCTCAGACTGCAATCACCACAAGCCTTCTCCGCCGTTCTGTTTATGAGGTTGGCTATGCTTTGGGCATTGTCGCTTTTTGTGGGGGCAAAGGCATCGGACAGAGACTCCAGCGCTTCCGACAACTTGCACAGGCGGTCTGCAGATATATTCACCGCCACCTTTCCTGTTTTGTTCAATCCGTAATTGCCAAGCCTTAGCCACTGTGCCATTTTTTGCGTGAGACGCTTTTGTGTGGCAAGGAATATCACCCCTGCGGCAAGGGTATCGCCGATGGGTATCAGCACTTCGGTGGAGCCGTTTAAAAACATCGTCAGGGCCGCATTGCCCAGCACAAACCCAAGCAAAGTTCCCGCCTTACCAAAGGCCGAGGCCAAAGACGCCATAAGGGCGGCAAAGGCGTATGCACCGATAATCGCCCCGGAATTGTATGAACCCACAGAGTGTATGGCCCCTGCTATGATACCTGCTATTGCTCCTGCACTGTTGCCCGTTATGTTTGAGAGTATGAGTATCAGGAATACACTTGCAACCCTTGCGGGATTTATGAAAAATATATCAGGCAGAGTTGTCAGGGAAAGGGCAAGCACCGATAAAAATGCGATGGTGCTCACCGTCTCGCCGTGGTTTAAGAAGGTGCGTCTTTTCACGGGGAATATCACCCCCACCGCCTTGTCCGATACTATGGTAGCCACCGCCACGAAAATTGCCTCAACAGCATTTATTATCACATCGTATATAAGCACACCGCCATAAAGGGACGCCATAAAACGTGCGGTAAAGAGTATTACTCCCGCCATCACTGCCTTAAATGGTACAGACGGCTTTCTCTCGGGAATCATACACATCCCCGCCACTACCGCCCCCGTCAATATGTAGCAAAGAGCGATTGGCGACGGATGGGCAATGAGCGATCCGATTGCAAACGCCACAAAGGATGATGACATATTCTGTCCGTTGCATATTATGGTGAAGAATGCTGTGCCAAAGGGGGTGAGATTGCCAAGGATTTTTGCCGTTGCCAGAGCAAATGTAATCACGGCGTAGGCAAAGGACATAATGTCTGCCTTCTTGGGCAGGGTGAGGGATGATATCCACACCTTCAATGGTTTCATACGAAATTTCTTAACCCCTGCCGTAGGGAAGCGTATAATATTCGGTTTTATCATAAGTATCACTCCTTAAAAGGAGAATAGCATATATGATATGTAAAAATATGTAAATTTATAAGCAGAAGAATAAAATATTTTTCGCAAGTTTCGACATTTGACTTTACATGAAGGAAATGGTATAATATGTGGGTGAAATTATAAAGTATGGGGGATGGCCCCCAGTATATAAAACATTCTGTATATCGGAGTGATGCATTTTGAAAAAGAGAAAGAATCTAACATTGTTAAAGAGGGTAATGCCATATTTCCTCAAATATAAGTTCACCATGTTCAAGGATCTCACTTGTGCGTCTTTGTCAACTCTTTGTGAGCTTATACTCCCTCTTATTGTGAGATACATCACGGGCAGTGCAGATCAGAATTCCTCATCCCTTGCGGTGACCACGATTTTTGCCCTTGGTTTCGGATATATGGTGCTTCGTCTCATTGATACCGCATCCAGCTACTATATGGAGTCGGTGGGTCACATTATGGGTACCCGTATTGAGACGGATATGCGTCGTGACCTGTTTGCCCACTTAGAGAAGCTCCCCTTCTCTTATTTTGATAATACCAAGATAGGCCAGATAATGTCCCGTATCACCTCCGATCTTTTGGATATTACGGAGTTTGCCCACCACGCCCCCGAGGAGATTTTCATGACCACGGTGAAGTTAGTGGTGTCTTTCACAGTTCTTTCATCATTCAACTCATACCTCACCCTCATAATCTTCTCGATTATGCCCATTATGATTTTCGTGTCCTACAAGTTCAATAAAAGGATGAAGGAGACCTTCAGGGAATCAAGACGACAGATAGGTGAGATCAATTCTCAGATAGAGGATAGTCTGCTTGGTGTACGCGTTGTAAAATCCTTTGCCAACGAAGAGGTGGAGAAGGAGAAGTTTGAGGGCGGTATTATCAAGTATTTCAATATTAAAAAGAGAATGTACCACACCATGGCAGGCTTCCACAGCTCTACCAAGATTCTTGAGGGTATTATGTATATCACCATAGTTATTGCGGGCTCCCTGTTTTTGCGTAATGGTCACATCACCCTTGCCGACTTCACCGCATATCTTTTATACATCACCACCCTTCTTAACTCCATCCGCAGAATCATAATGTTCATGGAGCAGTTCCAGAGGGGTATGACGGGTATGGAAAGATTCGCAGAGATTATGGATACTCCCGTCACCATTCAGGATGCCCCCGATGCCATCGAGCTTGTAAAGGCGACAGGCGATATAGAGTTTAAGAACGTGACCTTCACCTATGAAAAGGATAAGGGCGATGTGCTTTGCAATATCAATCTCAAAATCCCCCACGGCAAGAGCGTGGCGGTGGTAGGCCCCTCAGGTGGCGGTAAGACCACCCTGTGTAACCTCATCCCCAGATTCTATGACGTGCAGGACGGCGAGATTTTGATCGACGGAGTGAATATCAAGAAATACACTCAGGATTCCCTTCACAGAAATATCGGTATGGTACAGCAGGATGTGTATATGTTCTCGGGCACAGTTGCGGAGAATATCGAATACGGCAGACCCGGTGCCACCAGAGAAGATATTGAGCATGCCGCTATGCTGGCAGGTGCCCATGAATTTATATCATCCCTCCCCAATGGCTATGATACCTATGTGGGAGAAAGAGGTGTAAAACTCTCCGGCGGACAGAAGCAGAGAATCAGTATTGCAAGAGTATTTCTTAAAAATCCCCCCATCCTCATTCTTGACGAGGCTACAAGTGCATTGGATAACGAGAGCGAGAAACTGGTGCAGAAATCTCTGGAAGACCTTTCCGAAGGCAGAACCACCCTCACCATTGCTCACCGTCTTTCCACTATTGTCAATGCCGACACCATCATCGTGCTTACGGCGAACGGCATAGAGGAGATGGGCAACCACTCTGAACTTATGGAAAAGGGCGGTATATATCACGATTTGTATATGCTCTCTCTGGCAGACAGCCGTGAGAACGCCACAATATCTTCTTAAAGATTAACGGAGAACAGTTATGGAATGGAAACAGATCAGTATATTCACCACCACCTTTGGTGTGGACATAGTATGTGACCGCCTTACCGATTTGGGTTTCAGCGGATTTGAGATAGAGGATGAAAAGGACTTCAACGAGTTTTTAGAGCACAATACCAAGTATTGGGACTTCGTGGATGAAGACCTGGTGAAATCCAAGCAGGGGGAGACCCGTGTGAAACTCTATGCCGAAGCAGACGATGAGCTTGCAGGTAAACTCTCCCTTATATCATCCTGCCTTGATACACTTAAATCCGAGGACGCAGAGGGGGTCTTTGGCAGCCTTCGTATAGACACCATATCCCTTATGGAAGAGGATTGGGCAAATAACTGGAAACAGTACTTCAAGCCCACCGAGGTGGGAGATAAGATTCTCATCTGTCCCGAATGGGAGGAAGTCCCCGCAAGTGACCGCAAGGTATTCAAGGTCAACCCCGGTCTCACCTTCGGTACAGGCACACACCATAGTACCCGTATGTGTATAGAACATCTTGAGAAGGTTGTAGGCGAAGGTACTACTCTTATAGATATAGGATGCGGTAGCGGAATTCTTTCTATCATATCCCTCATCCTTGGTGCGAAAAGTGCCACCGCCATAGATATAGACGAGAACTGCGTTCACGTTGCGTATGAGAATCTCGCTATGAACGGCATTGATGCAGATAAATACAGAGTCCTCAGCGGTGATATCCTCACCGATAAGAATCTCTTTGACGAAATTTCCACCCCCAAATACGATGTGGTGGTTGCCAATATTGTGGCGGATGTGATTATTGCCCTTCTGCCTATCGCAGAGAACCTCACCAAAGAAGGCGGAGTGTTCGTGTGCTCGGGTATAATCGACGAACGCCTTCCCGACGTGGAGAAGGCCCTTGCAAAGAGCAGATTCCATATAGATAAGGTGGTTCATTCTGGCGGATGGTCGTCTATTTTGTGTAAATTAATTGAAAATTCTTGACTTATGCACTAATTATTGTGTATAATTGTTAGTATGGAACGGAGTGAGATGTATGCACAGATTTTTTGCCGGTAAGGACGCCTTTGCCGACGGCAAGGTTTATATACGTGGCGGAGATGTGGCGCATATCACCAGAGTACTCCGGTTGAAAAACGGTGATTCTGTAACCGTGTGCGATGGAGCGGGTATGGATTATATATGCGTTGTTGACAGCGCAGATAAAGACACCGTGGTATTGAATATCACAGAGAGTGTGTCCTGCGATACCGAAAGCGAGACATCCATTACTCTATATCAGGGTATCCCGAAGTCCGATAAGATGGATTTCATTATCCAGAAATGTGTGGAGCTGGGTGTTAAGAAAATCGTCCCCGTTGAGACGGCGCGTATAGTTGCCAAGGTGAAAGACGGGGACAAGAAGATTGCCAGATGGCAGAGGATAGCCGAGGAGGCCGCCAAGCAATGTGGCAGAGGCGTCATCCCCGAGATCGGCGAGGTCTGCTCCTTCTCCGAGGCAATCAAAGCATCCCACACCCTTCGTCTTATGCCCTATGAGTGTGAGCGGGACGGACTTTTAAGTGAAACGTTGAAATTCGTTTCAAAGGGTGCGGATATAGGTATATATATTGGTCCCGAGGGGGGCTTTGACAAGGCGGAGGCCGACCTGGCGGTTGCGTCGGGAGTTACCACCGTCACATTAGGCAAGAGGATACTCCGTTGTGAGACGGCAGGCCTTGCCACGGTAGTTGCCGTGATGTACGCCCTCGGCGAATGGAATATATAGTTGCATTTGCGAGTATTTTAACAAAGCAGTGGCGAAAAACGCGCACCCAAAACGGGTTTGGATATTGACGCGATTGCTTAGCTAAAGGAGATATGTTATGAAAGTAACTAAGACAAACAAGCTTAAAGAGACACACACAAATCGCCTTTTGGTGTCTGCGGGTGTGGCATTGGCACTTCTTGTTGCTTTGATGATCGTGCATAAAGGTCAGTATTCCAATCCGCTTTTCACTATGAACGGCACATTGGTATTCTCAATCCTTTTAGGGTTAGGCGCCGTTGCCCTCGGCATCATCTCCTATATGAAGAAGAAATCCTTCCTCTATGAGTATGCAGGTCTTCTTCTCGTGATGGCGTTCTGCTTCTACTGTGTGCACGGTGTGGCTTTCGTAAATGCCAAGCTTATGAAGTATATCACCGCAGCTGTTATCGGCGGATATTTCGTACTCAGCTTTGCATACCACACAGCAGCACCCTATATGATTAAGAAAAAGAAATAATTAAATCATAAACGCCCCTGATGATTCAGGGGCGTTTTTAATACGTATAAAGAAAAGGTAGGGTTAATCCCCTACCTTTTTCGATGTTTTAATTCTTTTTTCTAAATTCTATAAGCCTTGTTGCCACGGGGCTTAATATGATGTTGGTTATAAGCTCCACTATGAAGTTTGCGCCCACGAGGACGAATATCATATAATGCACCACATCACCGCCGACTCCCGATGCAGCCGCCCAACCCCTCAATGTTTCCATAAAGAATATGGAGCAGCATATAAGGAACACGCCCGTGTTCACCACGGGACACACAATGGCAGATGCGATAACGGAGAGAAGTTCGCTTTTGCAAAGCTTTGACACACCCTTGTATGTAAGGGCAGAGAGCAGACCGCAGAGCATACCCTTTGAAAGCACGGTGATTACAGTGCCCGGCACAGTCACCGCGAGAAACGCCGCCGCGTCACCGCTGATAAGCACCGCAAAGCCAAAGGCAAATCCCAGCCAGGTTGCCACACCCACACCGCAGGTTGCCGCACCGATTACGATTGGTATCAGCACCAAAGATATGGAGAAGGGACCAAGGCGGATGAAACTACCCATAAACTGTAGCAGTATCACCAGCGCCGTGAGGATTGCGCCCAGTACCAACGCCCTTGTTGATGTGCTTCTTTTGTTCATAAAAATTCCTCCTTGCTGTCGTTCCCCGAGGGGATACAACGCATAATTTTATTTAAGCAGATACCCTGCCAAACAAAGACACATTAGATATTTTTGTTGTATATAGTGTAGAGCCCTTTTAATATAAGGTGCTCGTCTATGGTGATGGAATGTTTGCAATAGGGGATAATGAATCCTGCTATACCGCCTGTTGCAATAACTGGGAGCTTACCATATTCCTCGGTGATGCGGTCAAGCATACCATCTATGAGACAGGCATTACCATACACAACACCCGACTGCATTGCATCTATGGTGTTCTTTCCGATTACAGAGCGGGGAGCATCAAGGCCGATATGGGGAAGCTGTGCAGTCCCCCCCGACAGAGCCGATATACCGAGCTCCACACCGGGTATAATGGATACACCCACGAAAGCACCGTTTTTATCTATTACAGAGATTTTGGTAGCGGTACCCATATCAATAATGATTGCAGGTGCTTCGTGATACACATGGGCAGCCACAGCAGTACACACAAGGTCTGCACCCACCTGGGCAGGGTTGTCCACCAAGAGGTTAACTCCCGTCTTCACCCCGGGGCCCACTATCATAGGTGTGATGGAGTATATCTTGGAAATCGCCTTCACAAACACCTTGTTAAGAGGAGGCACAACGGATGAAATGATTGCGCCCTTTACCTCGGTGGTCTTTATGTGGTTGAGGGCAACGATGTTTTTGATAATAACGGCGTACTCGTCCTCGGTCTTTTTAATATCCGTGGCAATGCGGGACATAAGTCCTATTTCGCCATCCACAAAACCGCCGATTACGATATTTGTGTTGCCGATATCAACAGTTAAAATCATTTTTATCCCTCCGTTTATAACTTTCTACGGCGATTATATCACTAAAAGGGAAGAATATCAAGAGTTTTTAAGTTCCATAATTCTTTCTGCTATCTTGCGAAAGGCGGGCCCGCAGGAAAAATTGCCCCCTCTGCCGTTTTCGCACATTACAGACAGAGCGTAGGCGGGGTTATCGTAGGGGAAGAACCCCACATACCACCCCTGCACCATATATTCATCATCCACCTTCCAACCCGTCTCTGCGCTACCCGTCTTGCCCGCTATTTTCACCTTGTCACTAAGCGCGTTGGAGCCCGTTCCCTCCTCGGTGGCGCAGAGCATCATAGCCCTTATCCTTTCTGCTGTTTTGTTAGAGATTACCCTCTTCTCACCCCGTTTGCGAAGGTCTTTGATTATCCTGCCTTCTTTTGATACTATGGCATCTGCAATATTTACCTCTCTGGCAATTCCGCCCCCTGCCACGACAGATACAATCTGGGCACTCTGCAGAGGGGTAATGAGTATTTCCCCTTGGCCGATAGACAGATTGGACGCTTCGGAATCCGAGAGAACAAGATGCTTTGGGATATTGCCTCCATTTTCGTATATCACACCGCCCAGCAAGGGCATGCCCATATTGAATTTCTCTGCAAACTGGCATATCCGTCTGCTTCCGAGCCGTCCACCCACCTTGTAGAACGCACAGTTGCAAGACTGGGCAAAGGCCTCGGCAAAGGATATTTCTCCGTGTCCCTCTTCCTTGTGGCATACAAACTCTATTCCGTCTGCATACATCCTGCCCCCGCAATAGTGCATATCATCCTCTGTGGCAAATCCGTCTTCTATGGCGGCGGATGCGGTCACTATCTTGAATATACTCCCTGCGTTGTAGGGTGCGACAGCACGGTTCAGAAGTTCTGTGCCGTTGCTTTCTATATATTTGTCTATCTCATCACGGGTGTAATTTGGTCTGCTTGCCATAGCAAGTACGTCAAAGGATTTTATATCCATCACCACCGCCGCACCATTTATATTCTCCTCATCGAGTACACTTTCTGCAATTTTCTGAATATGATAATCAAGGGTGAGTTTTAATATCCGTTCCTCTTTTTCCGGTTCGTTCTTGCGGAAAAACCGTATGTCATTACCCGCCCCGTCTTTGAGGTGGGGTATGGCCTCTCCCTTGGCAGATATCTCTCCGTCAAGCCCTTTCTCAATACCGCTTACGCCAACTCCGTCATTTATATATCCTATCACGTGGGCGGCATAGGGTGGATTGGTGTATCTCTCGTCACTGCTTAATGCATAGGGTATCATATTCCTGTCGGTAATGGTGGCACGAAATCTGGTGTCTGATGAGTCAAACATCCTCTGTTTCGCCGCCTCTTTGGCGTATTCTCTGCCTCTCACAAGGGATATGTCTGCCACCCTCAGGGTCAGGATTGATATAGTAATCACAAACACTATAAGGAAAAAAGCGAACCGTCTTATGATAAACCACTCCTTTTGCAAGTAGTTTACCTTGTTTTTCCTTGTTTATGTAATCAATCGCATTAATATCCGAATCCGTTTTGAGTGCGTGTTTTTGCGCTATTGCTTTGCTGAAATACCCGCAAATGTGTGAGGAGGTGTATCAAATGGGCAAACCCTTTGGCAGAATGAAATTCGGCAGGCCATATATCCCCCGTCATAGTTATCATATGGGCAGATGGGCTACGGTGCTTCTTGTGGTGTTCACTCTTATTTATGTGATAACCCTTACCGCCTCTCAGGCATCAAGGACTATGGAGAGGGTGGCTGAGAAGAAACTGGAAATCCACGCCACAAGGATAATAAACTCCGCCGTAAAGGAAACCCTTGATAAAGGGTTATATGGTGATCTGGTTAGTATAGACCGTTCTTCTGAGGGCAGGGTGCTGTCTGTATCCGCTGTAACGGGTGAGATGAACAGATTAAAGTATAATCTCACAGACAATATATTAAACGCCCTGGAAAGCGAGGATAACAAACGATACTGCATCCCCCTTGGTGCCCTTACCGATATGTTGATGCTGTCAGGCTTAGGCCCTGATATCCCCTTTGATATTCTGCCCTATGGTGGGGCAAGGGTGGACTATCGCACCGCCTTTACTTCCGCAGGGGTCAACCAGACTCTTTGCGAGATTTATGTGGATATCACCTTAGACCTCTATGCCGTATCACCCACCCTCAAGGTGGGTACAACTGTTACAACTTCCGTAGTGGCAGAGCGTACCATTATAGTGGGTGAGGTCCCCCGCTACTTTGCGGGTAACCCGAAGGAAAATACGCCAAAAAGGGTTGCTTTTTCTGATTGATTGTGATATAATAAACCCTGTATAAAGGAAAATTGATTACGAATTTGTTAAGAAATTATTACGAAAATCACATATTTTTAATTGTATAAATATAGAATGGTACTAAAGAAGGTGAGAGATTGCGATTCGTTAAAATCAATTCAGTTTCCCGCATCACAGAGTCAAAAGACAGCGAAGATATAAAGCTGAATACAAGCACAGATTCAACTGGTGCATCAGTTAAGAAGGTAATTGCTGATGCATATAAATATATGTCCCGTATAGTGTCAAAGGGTAGTGCCTTTATCGGCAGGAAATACCGTGAGGCGGACAGACGATTGACTAACGCATTTGTTGGCGGTGTGTCTGCACTTTTAGCGGTTGTATTGTTCAATACCTTTTTCTCCTTCGGTTATGATGCTTTCCTGATGGGCAAGGAGATTGGCCACGTGGCTGATATGAAGATTGCCCCTGCGTGTATAGAGGAGATTAACACCGAGTTTGCCGATGCTGTAAGCGGTGAGGATATAATCACTGGCACAGTCACCTATGCCCCCGTGATAATCAGTAAGGCCAAGTTCACCGACAGAGCAGAGCTTAAAGAGAATATTAAATCCACTTCCTACGCTATGGTCAAGGCATCATCCATTGTGATAAACGGCAAGACCAGATTCGCCCTTGCAAGTGAGGACGAGGCCAACGGTGTGCTGGATACGGTGCTCAAGTCCTACGTCACAGAGGATACGGACAGAGCGTATTTCGGCGAGAAGGTGGAAGTACTTAATCAGTATGTGCCCTCAGTACTTATGACGGATTCATCGGCCGCTGCCGAATATTTGAATGCATATACCACGGTTATCTCCACCGATACCGTGACTTATGAAAAGATAGTCCCCTTCACCGAAGAGGTGAAAAATGACGATACCATGTATCAGGGTAATGAGAAGATACTTCGCAAGGGTATCAACGGTACCAACATCATCACCGAGAGTATAGAACGTCGTGATGGTGAGGAAGTGGGGCGAGAGGTTGTAGAGACTTCTGTGGCATCTGCTCCCGTGATGCAGCTCCGTGCGGTGGGTACCAAGTACCGCCCCGCCCATGTGGGAACGGGCACATTTATCCGTCCCTACTATGGCACGGTAAGTTCCCGTTTCGGTTCCAGAAGGTCCGGCTCCCATTCAGGAGTTGACTTCTCAGGCAGACGCGGTGATCCCATTAAAGCCGCAGATGCGGGTAAGGTAATCTTCGCAGGACGAAGCGGTGGTTATGGCAATATGATAAAGATTGACCACGGCAACGGTTATATTACTTATTACGCCCATTGCAGTTCCTTGTATGTAAAGGAAGGGGATATAGTTACCAAGGGTAAGGTTATTGCTTCCGTAGGTAGCACGGGCAACAGCACTGGCCCCCATCTCCACTTTGAGATTCGTCGGGGTGATACTGCATTGGATCCCATGAAATACGTTGACTAAATAAAAGGAGAATACTTATGAAAAAGAATGTTACAAAGTTCGCTACAGAATTCAAACAATTCATTGCACGAGGCAATGTAATTGACCTGGCAGTCGGTGTAGTTGTTGGTACTGCATTTACCGCTATCGTAAATTCCTTGGTTAAGGATGTTATAATGCCCTTCATCGGTTGGATCATCGGCGGTATGGATTTTTCACAGTTCGTGCTCACTCTTCCTTCCAAAGCAGAAGGTGTTGAGCCTGCTCAGATTATGTATGGCAACTTCGTGAATCAGGTAATCAACTTCCTCATCCTGTCCTTCGTGGTATTTTCATTCATCAAGCTCCTCGGCGCTATGAAGCGTAAAGAGGAAGAGGTGGTAGAGGAAAAGGCAGAAGAAGAACCCGCCCCCTCCGAAGAGGTAGTGCTCCTCACCGAAATCCGCGATTTACTCAAGAAATAATTACATATATAAACCTTCCATTGACACTGTGCATTGGAAGGTTTTTTTATTGACTTTTTCTTTCGCGGGATATAAAATTATATTGTGAGGTGTGTGTATGAAACTGTTTTTTAATATACGAAAATTTATTTCCACCGTGATATCCGCAATCGCCTGCCTTATAGTGATAATTTTGGTGTCAGGCTTTATTGGCGACGTGTTCGGTGGCAGAGGATACGATGCAGAGATTGCCGTGCCCGATGGTGCAACCGGAGGGGAGATAATCTCCATCCTCGAGGAGAACGGCGTGATTAAATATCCGTTCATTTTTAAAGTGTATGCAAGACTCACCAAATCAGATTCCGCATACAAAAGCGGAGACTTCATTGTGAATACGGGTGCGTCCTACGCCGAAATCCTTAAGGTTATGACCTCTGCTTCCAATTCGGAAAAGAATATTGCCAGAGTCACCATCCCCGAGGGTTTTGAGGTGTATCGTATGGCGGAGGCCTTTGAGAAGGCGGGAGTAGTGACCGCAGAGGAATTCTTAAAAGCGGCAGACTCCACTGATTATGACTTTGACTTTATAAAAGGTATCAGAAACATTGATAAACGTATGTATGCGTTAGAGGGTTACCTCTTCCCCGATACCTACGTATTCCATAAAAATACCCCTGCAAGAGTAGTAGTGGAGACAATGCTCAAGGGTTTTGAGAACGTGATTTCCAAATACTCTGTAGAGGATATAGACTCTACCATAATACTTGCCTCCATCATTGAGCGAGAGGCCTTGGGAGATTCCGACCGTAATATGGTATCTTCCGTATTTCACAACAGATTAGCCTCCAACGGCCACCACCTTCTCCAGTCCTGCGCTACAGTGCAGTATATACTGGGCGAGCGCAAGGATGTGCTTTCCGAGGCAGACACCAAGATAGATTCTCCGTATAACACCTATATGAACCCCGGTCTTCCCATCGGTCCTATTGCCTGTCCCGGTGAAGCATCTATTGCGGCAGCCCTCAACCCTGCCGATACAGATTATCTTTATTTCGTACGTACCAAGAAAGGCGAACACGCCTTTGCAAAGACCTATCAGGAACACCTTGCCAATTCAAGAAAATAAAATAAAACGGTTTAAGGAGGTGCAGATATGGCATCATATATTGTATGGACATCCCTTTTTATAGTCCTTTGTATTGTGGAGGCAAACACCGCAAGTCTTACTTGTATATGGTTTGCCCTGGGTGCACTCGTCACCCTTATAGGCACTTACATCGGTATTCCGCCTGTATGGCAGATACCCTTGTTCGTGATTTCCTCGGTGGTATTCCTCGCCCTCACAAGACCCCTTGTGAAGAAGAAGCTCACTCCCCATAAGGAGAAGACCAATACAGACAGACTCATCGGTAAGACGGCAATCGTCACTGATATCATCACCCCTGATAAATTCGCAGGCGCCGTCACAGTAGGCGGTCAGGTGTGGTCAGCGGTTTCTGCAGATGGTGCTCCCATTGAGCAGGGCAAAGAAGTGACAATAGAGGCCATTGACGGAGTAAAGCTTGTAGTATCTGAAAAGATGCCTGCAAATATATAAAGGAGGAGTAAGTATGTTATTTGTTTTAATTGTAGCAATTATTGCGATTATCGTTATCGCAAACATCAAGATTGTGCCCCAGTCCTATGCGGTAGTAGTAGAAAGGCTTGGCGCATACCAGAGCACCTGGGACGTAGGCCTCCATATTAAAATCCCCTTCATAGACAGAGCGGGCAGAGCAATCTCCCTCAAAGAGCAGGTGGTTGATTTTGCGCCCCAGCCCGTTATCACCAAGGATAACGTTACTATGAAGATTGATACCGTAGTATATTTCCAGATTACCGATCCCAAACTCTACACCTATGGCGTAGAAAGACCTATGATGGCGATTGAGAATCTCACCGCCACCACCCTCAGAAATATAGTAGGTGACCTGGAGCTTGACGAGACTCTCACCAGCCGTGACACGGTAAATACCAAGATGCGTGCAATCCTTGACGAAGCCACAGACCCCTGGGGTATCAAGGTAAACCGTGTAGAGCTCAAAAACATCCTTCCCCCTTCTGAGATACAGGATGCCATGGAAAGACAGATGAAGGCAGAACGTGAGCGCCGTGAACTCATCCTCAAAGCAGAAGGCGAGAAGAAGTCTGCAATCTTAGTTGCAGAGGGAGAGAAGGAAGCGGCAATCCTTCGTGCCGAGGCGAAGAAGGAAGCTCACATCCGTGAGGCAGAGGGTGAAGCAAGGGCGATTCTCGATGTGCAGACCGCTATTGCAGAAGGTCTTAAAAAGCTCAATGAAGCCAATCCCACAGAAGCGGTAGTTGCGTTGAAGAGTCTTGAGGCCTTTGAGAAAGCCGCCGACGGCAAAGCCACCAAGATAATAATCCCCAGCAACATTCAGGGTATCGCAGGCCTTGCCACATCCCTTAAAGAGCTTCTTACAGAGAGCAGGGAATAATCATTTAAGCATACAAAAAAGGATGGTCAACCGACCATCCTTTTTTAATTGTGTGATTTAAGATTATCTCTGTACTCGGCCTGAACCGTCGCCACCCATAAGAGCTTTAACTTCAGATACAGATACCAGGTTGAAGTCACCTTCAATAGTGTGCTTGAGGCAGGATGCAGCAACTGCGAATTCGATAGTATCCTGCATTGAGTAACCCTCGAGCATAGCGTAGATAAGACCGCCACCGAAGGAGTCACCGCCACCTACACGGTCAACAATGTTGATGTTATATTTCTTGGATTTATAGAATTCCTTGCCATCGTAAAGGAGTGCTGCCCAGTTGTTAACTGATGCAGAGATACTCTCGCGGAGAGTGATAGCAACGTTTTTGAATCCGAATCTCTCAACGAGCTGTTTGCAAACATCTTTGTAGCCCTCGTCAGAGAGTGTACCGCCTGTGATGTCTGTGCCTGATGCCTTGATGCCGAATACCTTTTCAGCGTCCTCCTCGTTGGCGATAAGCACGTCTACATACTGCATAAGGTCAGCCATTACTCTGCCTGCCTTCTCACTTGTCCAGAGCTTCTTGCGGAAGTTGAGGTCACAGCTTACTTTAACACCGAGTTCCTTTGCTTTCTTGCAAGCCGCAAGACATACAGCGGTGCAATCATCAGAAACTGCGGGGGTGATACCTGTGAAGTGGAACCACTGTGCACCTGCGAAAATCTCATCCCAGTTAAAGTCCTCGGGCTTTGCGGTTGAGATAGAAGAATGAGCACGGTCATATACTACGTTTGATGCTCTCTGTGAAGCACCCTTCTCTACGAAGTAGATACCAAGTCTCTCACCTTTGCGTGAAAGGTAATCGGTTTTTACACTGTGCTTTTTAAGAGTAGCCACACAAGCATCACCGATGGGGTTTGCAGGGATTGCTGATACGAAATATGCATCGTGTCCGTAGTTTGCGAGGGATACTGCTACGTTTGCCTCGCCGCCGCCATACTCTACATCAAAGCTCTGTGCCTGAATGTATCTTTTGAAACCGGGGGTCTGAAGACGGAGCATAATCTCGCCTAATGTAACAACTTTTGCCATTTTAACTGCCTCCAAAGAAAAATTTTATAATTACTGTCTTGCTTTCTTGATGTTCTCAACGAACTTCTTAGCTGTCTCGGTGATGAGTTTGTAATCGCCGGTCTTTGCACCTGCGGTAAGGGATGAACCGGCACCAACAGCCACAACGCCTGCCTTGAACCACTCGCCAACGTTGTCCACATTTACACCGCCTGTAGGCATAATGTTTGCCTGGGGAAGGGGACCTTTGATTGCCTTAACCATACCGGGACCAAACGCTTCACCGGGGAAGAGCTTGATAACGTCGCAACCGAGTTCCAAAGCGGTGATAACGTCTTTAAGAGTCATAACACCGGGCATGCAGGGAACTGCATAACGGTTACAAAGCTTAATTGTACCTTCGTCAAGGGCGGGGCTTACAACGTACTCAGCACCGGAGAGGATAGCGATTCTCGCTGTCTCAGAATCAAGTACGGTACCTGCACCGAGGATGATCTCACCACTCTTGTAGTAGTTTGCGAGTTCCTCAATAACCTTGTGGGCACCGGGTACGGTGAATGTAATCTCAACTGCGGGGATACCGCCTTCGATACAAGCGTCTGTGATGCGTTTTGCCTTGTCAGCATTCTCTGCACGTACAACAGCCACTATACCGGTGTCGCAGATTTTAGTGATAATTTCCTGCTTCTTGCTCATAATATATCGTCCTTTCCATTAAATAACATACTGTAGCAACATTATAACATAAGGCTTTTCGATTATCAATACAAAAAATTACAAATTTACAGTACATTTAGGGCGATTAAAAGGGGTTTTCGCAAAAAAATGATATTGCTAAATATTTGTATATGATATATAATATATACATTCAATATTATTTTTGAAAGGATGACACTGATGAGAAGAATTTTATCAGCTATTCTTGTTCTCGTTATGGTGTTTTCTGTAATCGCAATCTCAGGTTGCGGTAAGAAAGCAGTTGAGACAGAGTCTCCCAAAGTTACCGAGACCGAGACTCCTAAAACTGACGAGGCAAAAGAGCCCGTAGCAGAGGAAACCAAAGAAGAAACTAAAGAAGAAGTTAAGGAGGAAGCTCCCGTGAAAGAGACTCCCGTGCAGAGCACTCCTGCTAAAGCGCCCGCATCCAAGCCTGCGAGCACACCTGCGAGCAAGCCTGCAGCAGCTCCCGTAGTTGCACCTGTGACCCCCGAGGTTACACCTGCACCTGCTCCTGCACCTGCTCCTGCTCCTGCACCTGCTCCCACCGAGGAGAAGAAGCCTGCAGATGAGAAACCCGAGGTTATAATCACTCCCGACGGTTACCTTGGCAGATATCCTACCACTCAGGAAATCCCCACCCTCAAGATGGTGGAGGACATGGTAGAGATGTCTGACGGTGTACGTCTCTATACTATTTTCCTTATGCCCAAGACAGATGGCGTATTGCCCGAGAAGATGCCCATCATCTTTGAGAAGACCCCCTATGACGGAGATCTCAAGGGCAAGAGCGAATCCATCTTGATTCACAAGGATTTCAAAGTAGCAAACAGCGGTTACATATATGTAATGCAGGATAGCCGTGGTACTGCAAACTCCGAGGGTGTTCACACACCTTATGGTGAGAGAGACGGTCTCGATAGCTACGAGACTATTGAGTATCTCCGTAAGCAGCCCTACTACAACGGTGAGATTTACTTAAAGGGTGGCAGCTACCTCGCAACCACTCACTATATGTGGCTTGACAGAGATGATGTAGACCTTTCTGATATCAAGGGTGCGGTATTTATCACCCAGACCGACAGAATGATCTACCGCAACTGGAAGAACGGTGCCAACTACTCATTGAGCGGTCTCCGCTTTATGTATGGTAACCTTCTTAAGAAGACACACAATATAGAGAACTTTGCAGAGAATACAAAGATCCGTCCTATCAGAGATGCTATCAAGAGACAGCAGGGCGAAGATATGCCTGAGATTACAGAATTTCTCTATCATCCCGTAGAGGACGATTTCTGGAGAAGTCAGCCCGGTTACTATGCGGCAGAGCACATCACCTTCCCCGTACTCTTCATTGAAGGTTGGTACGATTATTATGTAGACGGTATGTTCTCCATGTGGGAGAGACTCCCTGCGGAAGTAAAAGCGAAATCCGCATTCGTAGTAGGCCCCTGGGAACATGGTACATCCGTTGCCAAGACCTGGGACTACCAGCCCCAGAACGGTTCTTATACCAAGTACTTCGGTATAGGCAGTATGTATATCGATTGGTATGATTCAATCCGCTTCGGCAAGCCCTATCCCTATGTTGAGATGGGTAAGGTTACATACCACTCTGTAAACGCTCACAAGTGGGCAGTTAACGAAGCTCCCTGGGATCTTGATCCCGAGATCAAGAAGTTCTACTTCAATGAGAACTACACCTTGACAGAAGAGCCTGCCACTGCAGACGTTACTCATTCCTACGTTTACGATCCCAATAATTTCGAGTTCTGCTTCAAGTTCCTTCCTCAGGAGGCACATCCTGCAAACAGCGTTGATAACGTAAAATGCTTTACCACTCCCGTGTTTGAAGAGGATACAGACTTCTACGGCAAGACAAGAATCAAGTTTGACGTAAGCTCCGACTGTGAGGACACTCTCTTCACCGCGTTTATGTACTTTGTAAATCCCGATGGTAAGACCTACCATCTGGGTGCACACACAGGTGCTACCCTCACTCACTTCTATCCCGATTACAAACCCGGTGACGTAGTGACATTGGATCTCACCTTCCCCTATCAGGCATTCACAATTCCCAAGGGCGGTGCAATCCGTGTGGATATCGCATCTCACGGTACAGGTTCAAGCGGTCTTTCCTATATCGCTCACACCAACACCAAGGGTCACTTTGCAGAGGTTACAGAGACCAAGGTTGCAAACAACACCTTGCATCTTAAAGACGCCTTCATCGAAGTCCCCGTATCAGACGGTAAGGATATCCCCCCCGCAACACCTGCTAACTAATAACAACATCAAAACACCCCCGCCACCTGCGGGGGCGTTTTTTCGCAAAATAAGAATATTGCCATATATTGATATATGATGTATAATGAATAATATAATGTTTATATACAGAAAGGAAGGGTAAGATGAAAAGAATATTGTCTTTTGTTCTTGTTCTCGTGATGGTGCTTTCTATCGTAGCAATTTCAGGTTGCGGTAAGAAGACCACAGAGAAAGAGGCCCCTGTTTCCGGTGCTACCGAAGCACCCGCCGAAACTCCCAAGACTGATGAGGTGAAAGAGCCCGTTAAAGAGGAAGTTAAGGAAGAAGCTAAAGAAGAAGTTAAGGAGGAGACTCCCGTGAAAGAGACACCTGCGCAGAGCACTCCTGCCAAAGCGCCCGCATCAAAGCCTGCGGCAGCACCTGTAACCACCCCCGAGGTTAAAGTGGAATCAACTCCCGTTGTTACCCCTGCTGTAACCCCCGTGGTTACACCTGCACCTGCACCTGCTCCCGAGGTTGCTCCTGCACCTGCTCCCACAGAGAAGCCTGCAGAGGTAAAACCCGCAGAGCCCGAGCCGGTTCTCACTACTGATGGTTACCTTGGCAAGTACCCCATTATCCAGGATACCGACACCTTGAGAATGGTAGAGGATATGATAGAGATGTCCGACGGTGTACGTCTCTATACCCGTTATCTGTATCCCAAGACAAACGGCGAGATTCCCGAGAAGATGCCCATAGTTTTTGAGAGAACTCCCTATGACCACGATCAGAAGGGTAAGCATCACCCCATCAAGAACTATGTTAACAATGGTATCGTCAAGGGAGGATTCCTTTATATCTGGCAGAATGACCGTGGTACTGCAAACTCCGAGGGCAGCCATCCTCCTTATGATATAAGAGAAGCGCTCGACGGTTATGAGACAATCGAGCATATCCGTACACTTCCCCAGTACGATGGCGAAATCTACTTAAAAGGACAGAGCTATCACGCCACCGACCACTTTATGTATCTTGACCTTCCCGGTGCCGACCTTTCCGATATTAAGGGTGCGGTATTCCAGATTCAGGAAGACCGCCTTGTTACCAACTGGTTCCGCAACGGCACTCCCTATGGATACAGTCTTGTACGCTTTATGTTTGAAGAACTTATGTACAGGGATTACCCCAACTTCCCCACTAAGGAGAAATATCAGATTGTTACCAAACGTCCTTACATAAATGCGGTTAAGACCTTTGCCGAGGGACAGGACAGACCTGATATAGAAGAATGGTTCAAGCATCCCACAGACGACGAATTCTGGCAGAGCCGTCCCGGTTATAATGCTGCAGAGAATATCACCTTCCCGGTACTGTTTATGGAGGGCTGGTATGACCACTACTGTAACGGTATGTTCTCTATCTGGGAGCGTCTCCCCGAGGAGACCAGAGCAAAATCCGCATTTATGGTAGGCCCCTGGGCACACGGAACAACCATAAAGAAGACTTGGGATTATCAGGCAGAAAACGGCGGTTACAGCCAGTATTTCGGCTCAGGCAATATCTTTGTTGCTTGGTTCAATTCAATCCGCAACGGCGAGACACTTCCCTATGCGTCCCTCGGTAAGATTACGTATCATCCTATGGGCTCTTCCGGCTGGAGAGTAGGGGATGCTCCTTGGGAATTTGATAACGGCACAAAGAAGTTCTACTTTAACGATAACCTTCAACTCACGGAAGAGTCGGCCACAGAGGAACTCACATACACCTATGAATACGATCCCGACAAATACGCGGTTGCTTACTCCACGTCACCTATGAAGGCACCCGACGTAGAGGGCGTTCCCGAGATAAGAAGATTTACGACTCCCAAGTTTGAAGAGGATACAGAGTTCTTCGGTGAACTTAAGATTAAACTCGACGTAAGCACAGACTGTGAAGACACAGCGTTCTTCGCTCGCTTCTACTTCGTAGAACCCAGCGGCGAGGCATATTTCCTTAACGTTGCACCTGCAACTCTCTCTTATTTCTATCCCGAGTACAAACCCGGTGAGAAAGTTACCCTTGAGTTTTCCACACCTGAGATTGCCTTCCTTATCAAGAAGGGCGGCGCGGTAATGGTCGATATTTCATCATATCACCGCACAACCGAGGGTATGGGCTTTGCCCCCAACCCCAACGTAAGGGGCAACTGGTGGGAAATCACCGACGACCAGGTTAAGATTGCCAACAACACCTTGCACTACAAGGATTCATACATTGAACTCCCCATTGCAAAGAACGAAGTTATCTACGGCAAAGACGGCAAATAATATAATACAAATCAAAACCCCCACGGAAATATTCCGTGGGGGTTTTGTGTATAGATTTCAGGTTTTGATTAAAACAAGGTTAACTGATCCGTTCCTGAATCCTCGGGCTTTAAGTAATATCCCGTGGCGGGGATATTCTTGGTCTTATAATAGTCGGGATTCTCAAATTTTGCCTCTGTGAGGGGGATTACCTTGGTGAGCTTGCTCTTTTTCTTCATATTCATTACTGCCACGCCCTGGGAGTCTTTTGTGGTTTTCAGGGTTATTGCGGAGGTGTTGAATATGAGTATCTTATCAAGATCGGTGTATGCCACCAGATCCTCGTCCTCTTTCATAAATCTTACGTCTGCAAGGGGGGATTTACCGCTGTAAGCGTTGATGAGCTTCTTGCGGTTCGTTTTGGTCTCGTAGCTCTTAAGGGCAATTTTTGCCGCCTTACCGTTCTCAAAGGAGTAGAGGATGAATCCTTCATAATCCAAGGTGGCTATGGCATATACGATATGCTCATCCTTTTCCATCTGCACCAGGTTGGCTGCGAAATGTCCCCAGTCACTCGCCTTACAGTCGGGGATATCGCTGATTTTTATCTTGTAGGCATTCTGCATATCACTGAGCAGTATCAGGTCGGCTCTGTTGGTGGTGTCTTGTTCAACCACTATGGAGTCGTTTTCTTTCAGCTTCTGCACGTTGGCACTGCGCAGGGATACGAAGGAAATCTTCTTCACATATCCTTCTTTGGTGAGGAATATCTTGAGGTTATAATCCTCGATCATTTCTTCCTCTTTGAACACCTCAATCTCTTCGTCAGAGATTATATCGGTACGACGGTCAACACCATACTTCTTGCTGATTTCTTTAAGCTCTGCAATGATAATCTTGCGGATTTCGTTATCGTTGCCGAGTACGAAACTCAAATGGTCAAGTTCCTTCTCCAGATCCTCAATCTCTGCGATTCTCTTTAAGATGTACTCCTTGTTGATATTGCGGAGTTTGATTTCCGCTACGAAGTCTGCCTGAATCTCGTCAATGCCAAAACCTTTCATAAGGTTGGGGATAACGTCTGCTTCCTTCTCGGTCTCGCGGATGATTCTCACCGCTTTGTCAATATCTAAAAGTATCTTCTGCAAACCGTCGAGGAGGTGGAGTTTATGGGTGAGCTTGTTCAAGTCAAACTTGATTTTGCGTTTGATACAACCCATGCGGAACTCTGTCCAATGATAGAGAATCTCACGGATACCCATTACCTTGGGTGTCTGACCGATCAGGATGTTGAAGTTGCAACTGAATGAATCCTCAAGGGGAGTAAGCTTAAACAGCTTTGACATAAGCTTCTCGCAGTCGGTACTTTTCTTAACATCTAAAGTGATTTTAAGACCGTTTAAGTCAGTCTCATCACGAAGGTCGGTGATGTCTTTAATCTTGCCTGCCTTGATGAGGTCTATTATCTTGTCAATGATTGCCTCGGAGGTGGTGCTGTAGGGAATCTCGTAAATCTCAATACAACTGTTCTTTTTGTCATATCTGTATTTACTGCGTACACGGAAGCTTCCCTTACCGGTCTCGTAGATGCTCTTTAATGTCTCCTCGTTGTATATAAGACTTCCGCCTGTGGTGAAGTCGGGGGCGAGGAGAGTCTTTGTAATATCGCACTTGGGGTTTTTAAGGTATGCGATGGTGGTATCACACACTTCCCTTAAGTTGAATGAGCAGATACAGCTCGCCATACCTACCGCAATACCCTGATTGGGATTAACCAGAATATTGGGGAATGTAACGGGCAGGAGCACCGGCTCTTTCATAGTGCCGTCATAGTTGTCGGTAAAATCTACGGTGTTCTTATCAATATCTTTGAAAATCTCTCTTGAAAACTCGTCAAGCTTTACCTCGGTGTATCGGGATGCAGCATAAGCCATATCACGGGAGTAGTGCTTGGCAAAGTTACCCTTTGAATCTACAAATGGGTGGAGCAGAGCATCATTACCCTTGGTAAGACGCACCATAGTCTCGTATATGGCGGCATCGCCGTGGGGGTTGAGTTGCATTGTTCTACCGACTACGTTAGCAGACTTCATCTTGTTGCCCGTCAGAAGATTCATTTTATACATAGTGTATAAAAGTTTTCTGTGGGAGGGCTTGAAACCGTCAATCTCGGGGATAGCACGGGATATGATAACACTCATTGCATAGGGCATGTAGTTCTCTGTAAGAGTGTTTGTTATTTTCTGATCCATACTCAATTTCACTCACTCCCTTCCCTTAGCTCAAGTCAAGCATCTCAAGATACTTGTGACCGTTTTCTGCAATGTATTCTTTTCTTGATGAGAGGTCATCACCAAGGAGCACATCAAACATCTTTGATGTCGCCTCCGCCTCCTCGCTCACAACCCTTATGAGTCGTCGTGTTTCGGGGTTCATGGTGGTTTTCCACATCATATCGGGTTCGTTCTCACCAAGACCTTTTGATCTCTGGATAGTGCATTTGTTGCCGAAGGTGGCGATGATGTCTGCCTTTTCCTTCTCGTTGTATGCAAATCGCACTTCGTCTTTGTAGGTGAGCTCAAAAAGCGGTGACTCTGCGATATACACCTTGCCCTCTTCGATAAGGGTGGGCACCAGACGATAGAGCATTGTAAGGATAAGTGTACGTATCTGGAATCCGTCCACGTCAGCATCCGTACAGATTATGATCTTGTCCCATCTTAAATTGCTTATGTCAAAGTTGGATATGTTCTTGTTGTGCTTTGAGGATATCTCCACACCGCAGCCAAGGACTTTTAATAAATCCACTATAATATCACTTTTGAATATCTTGTCATAGTCGGCTTTCAGGCAGTTGAGGATTTTACCACGCACAGGCATAATCGCCTGGAACTCACTGTCACGACCAAGCTTACAGGAGCCCAATGCCGAGTCGCCCTCTACGATATATACTTCACGTTTGGTCACATCTTTGGTACGGCAATCCACGAACTTCTGTACACGGTTAGTCACGTCAATAGACCCGCTGAGCTTCTTGGATATATTGACTCTTGCCTTCTCGGCGTGCTCACGGCTACGTTTGTTCACCAGCACCTGGTCGGCAATCTTGTCTGCCTCTACCTTGTTCTCTATGAAATAGAGTTCCAGCTCGTGACGCAAAAACTCCGTCATAGCATCGGCAATGAACTTGTTGGTAACTGCTTTCTTGGTCTGATTAGCATAGCTTGCTGCGGTGGAGAAGTTGTTTGACACCAGTACCAGACAATCTTTAACGTCGCTGAAGGATATCTTGCTCTCTGCTTTGTTGTACTTACCGCTTTGTTTAAGGTACTGGTCAATGGCATACACAAAGGCGTTTGTTACCGCCTTATCGGGTGAACCACCGTGCTCCAGGTAACTTGAGTTGTGGTAGTACTCCAGCATATTTACCTTGTTGGAGAAGCAGAATGCCACGGTGAGCTTGAGCTGATAATCGGGGAGGTCGTCCCTGTCTCTGCCTCGTCTCTCCGCCTCGCAGTACTTGATGCCTGTGAGGGCATTCTCGCCTACGACCTCTTCTATATGTTGCACAATACCATTTTCATAGAGGTATTCTTTCTCTTCAAACCTGCCGTATTCCACCTCGTTCTTGAAACGGAAGGTGATGCCCTTGTTGGCAATCGCCTGCCTGCGCAAAACATCATCCAGATACTCTGCGGTGATGTTGGTGTCGGTAAATACGCTGTTGTCGGGTCTCCATCTGATACGGGTCATAGTACGTTTGTAGTTGTACTCCTCTTTCTTGAGGCCACCAATGTTCTCGCCCTTTTCAAAATGAAGCTCATACTTGTATCCGTCACGGTATATGGTAGCATCCATATACTCGGAGGCATACTGGGTAGCACAAGTACCAAGACCGTTAGTACCCAGGCTGTATCCGTAAGTGCCACCGTCGTTGGTGTTGTACTTGCCACCTGCATAGAGTTCGCAGAATACCAGCTCCCAGTTGTATCGGTCTTCCTTGGCATTATAGTCAACGGGGATACCTCTGCCCCAGTCGGTTACTTCAATGGATTTATCTAAAAACCTTCTTACCTCAATCACATTGCCGTAACCCTCTCTTGCTTCGTCAACGGCGTTAGACACTATCTCGAAGAAGGCGTGCTGACAACCCTCAAGCCCGTCAGAACCAAAAATAACAGACGGTTTGAGACGAACACGGTCAGCACCTTTGAGCATAGATATGCTTTCGTTCGTGTATTGATTTTTAGACATTTTTGCACCTCTTTATCAAAAAGTGTAAATAACTGTATTTTGTGTAGATTTAATTAGTCATACCCATTATATTGTAGTATATTTTTCTCTTTTTGTCAAATTTATATTTGAAAAACACTTGTAAAAACACCGAAAAAAATATATAATTAACCATATGGGAGGTATGAAATATATGGATAACAGATTTTACACTATGGAAATAGCAGGACTTGAGAGAAATCTGCCCCTTTGCAGATTGAATGATGAGCTTTATATTGCTGGCTTTGTTATGTTCGGAGATGTGGAAATCACCGTTGCTTGTGCAAGGGAACTTTTGAAACTCGCTCCCGAATATGATGTAATGATCACCGCCGAGTCCAAGGGTATTCCCCTTATTCACGAGATGGCGAAGCAGTCTGGCAGAAACACCTATATCCTTGCCCGTAAAGGTCCCAAGGTATATATGGGAGATGGTGTGGTTACGGTTACGGTTAATTCGATCACCACATTAAAGGAGCAGGTGCTGTGCTTAAGTCAGGCGGATGCAGAGGCTATGCGTGGTAAGAGAGTACTTATAGTGGACGACGTTATAAGCACAGGTGCATCCCTTGCGGCTCTTGAAACCTTGGTTAAGGAATGTGGTGGTAATGTGGTTGGCAAATTAGCCGTTCTTGCAGAGGGTGACGCCATTAACCGCCCCGATATAACCGCCCTTGCTCCCTTGCCCCTTTTCAATCCCGACGGCTCTGTGAAAGAGTAATAGTCTAAATAACAATAAAAACCCATCAGTAAAAACTGATGGGTTTTATTATTTTACAGAATATCTATTCCCGATTCCTTTGCGGTGCGAAGGGTGTTTTCATCCCATACAGACACCTGAACCTCACCGATGTGTGCTTTGCCTAAGATAAGCATACAAAGGCGGGACTGACCAATACCTCCACCAATGGTGAGGGGGAGTTTGTCCTCAAGGAGCATCTTGTGGAAGTAGAGGTTCTTTCTCTCCTCTGCATTTGCTTTCTTGAGCTGAGCTTCAAGGGCGTCTTTGTCAACCCTTATACCCATAGAGGATATTTCAAATGCGCTCTGGAGCACCTCGTTCCAGATGAGTATATCGCCGTTCAATGTCCAGTCGTCATAGTCAGGTGCTCTGCCGTCGTGCTTGTTGCCGGATTTTAATACATCACCAATCTGCATAAGGAATACCGTCTTGTGCTCCTTGGTATATGCATTCTCTCTCTCCTTTGCGGTGAGGTCGGGATACATATCCTCAAGTTCCTGAGATGTGATAAAGGAAACCTCTCTCTTAATCTCGGTGGTTACCTGGGGATAGTTGGTTTTGATTTCCTCCAATGTATCACAGAGGGCACCGATAATGCGGTTAACCGTGTCTTTGAGATACTCAGCGTTGCGGTTCTCTTTTGAGATAACCTTCTCCCAATCCCACTGGTCAACGTATATGGAGTGGATGTTATCCATATCCTCATCACGACGGATAGCGTTCATATCTGTATAGAGACCTTTGCCAACGGGGAAACCATACTGGCCGAGGGCGTATCTCTTCCACTTTGCGAGGGAGTGCACGATCTGTGCGTTTGTCTTGGTCTCCAATATATCAAATTCTACGGGACGCTCAACACCGCTGAGGTCATCGTTAAAACCCGTATTGCTTCCTACGAAGAGGGGAGCGGTCACTCGGCAAATATCAAGGGCGTCACAAAGACGTCTTTCAAATGCCTTTCTCAGCTCACCGATAGCCTTCTGAGTTTCGTAGAGGGATAAAGCGGATTTGTATTTTGCAGGAACAAAAAACTTGCTCATCATTTCACATCCTAATATGTAATTCAACAAGAGTCATTTTAACAAAATATTATCTTATTGTCAACTTTAATGTTTCCATCAGGGCAGAGCAACCTTTAACCACATCGGCATAGGTCTGCTCAAAATCCCCTGTGTACCAAGGGTCAGCCACGTCTCTGTCCTCTCCTGCAAAGGAGAGGAGCTTGTGTACCTTGCCTGCCTCGTCACCGCCTGATATGGCTTTGATATTGCGTATGTTGGCGCTATCCATACCTATAATGTAATCGTATTTGTCATAATCGGCTTTTGTCATCTGCACCGCCTTCTTGCCCGCATAGGATAAGCCTAATCTGTCAAGAATCCGCCTTGTGCCGTGGTGGACACCGTTTCCGATTTCCTCTGTGCTGGTGGCGGCAGAGGCTACAAACACATCGAGACCCGCTTTGCTCACCATATCCTTCATGATAAACTCCGCCATGGGCGAACGGCATATATTACCGTGACAGACGAATAGGATTTTCATCGGTCACCCTCCTTGCTTCTTTCAAATAATCCTTTAATACAGTGTAACATTTTCATGCAGATTTTTCAATATCTTTGTGCTCTGATTATATTGTCAAAACTCTTGCATTTGCCAAAGGGTAATGCTATAATTAAAATGGTCTATTTTGTGGATATGGAGAGGTTTCTATGAGAGATAAAATCAAGGTAATCGTTATCAGTGATACCCACCGTGATATCCTGGACGCAATGGAGGTCATCGAAGCGGAAAGACCCGACTATGTTCTTCATCTTGGGGATTTGGCATCTGACTGCCTTGAACTTGAGAATATATACGAACATCTTGATATAATCGGCGTTTCAGGTAATTGTGACTGGGCCGGAGCGGAAGCCATCACTGAGAGAATGCTGGATATTGGCGGTGTAAAGATTTTTATGTGTCATGGCCATACATATTCGGTAAAGAGCGGATATGACCGCCTGATTGCTGCCGCAAGAGCAAAGGGAGCTGACATAGCCCTTTTTGGCCATACCCACAGATCAATGTATGAACACCTTGGCGATATTGCCATAATGAATCCCGGCACTACCGACACCTACGGTCTTATAGAGATTGAGGGCGGTGAGTTCCGTGGCAGTATAAGGACTGTAGATGAATTAAAATGAGCCGATTTGGAAAAAATATTTTGAAATTTGACCGCCTCACCTCCACCTTTGATAAATTGAGCGAATACTCCCCCGAGGAGGACGTGGTGGTAGTGGCTAAGGAGCAGACCTCAGGCGTAGGTCGCCTTGGCAGAGAGTGGATAAGTCATAAGGGCGGTCTTTACTTTTCCTTCTATGTGAAGGCAGAGGATGACATCTCAAAGCTACCCTTTATAGCAATCATCTGTGCATTGGCGGCATACCGCACCATTGCAGAATATGTCGAATGCGGGGTTAAGTGGCCCAACGATATCGTATCGGACGGTGGCAAGGTATGCGGAATCCTCACGAAGTCTGCTGTAAAATCAGGTAAGGCAACGGTTATGGCGGGCGTGGGCATCAATGTTAATAATTCAGATTTTGACAGATCCATCACCCCCTATGCCACATCTCTTAAAATTCTGCTTGGCACAGAGCAGGACAGGGACGAGATGTTAGATAAATTCCTTGATAATTTTGAAGACATATATACTAATCTCACTACATCAGAGGTAATAGAAGAATACAGCAAAGTATGCATCACCGTAGGCAGGGATGTGAAAGTCACCCTTCTTGCAGATGGCAGCACCTTTCGTGGCAGAGCCTTAAGGGTGTGTGAGGATGGTAATATAGAGATACAGACGGAGCAGGGGATAGTTAAAGTCGGCTCCGGTGAGGTCTCGGTTCGTGGTGTTTATGGATATGTATAAAGGAGAAATATTATGACTGTAAATGAAAAAGCTCTTTTGATGCATGAGGAGAAAAAGGGCAAGATAGAGGTAATCTCAAGAGTACCCGTAGCAGACAGAGACGATTTGTCCGTTGCCTACACTCCGGGTGTAGCAGAGCCCTGCAGAAAGATTCACGAAGATAAAGAGAATGTATATAAATATACCCGCAAGGGCAATCTTGTGGCAGTGGTATCCGATGGTACAGCGGTGTTGGGTCTCGGTGATATAGGCCCTGAGGCAGCGATGCCCGTTATGGAGGGCAAGGCGGTGCTTTTCAAGGAATTTGGCGGTGTGGATGCATTCCCGATTTGTCTTGACACCAAGGACACCGAGGAGATCATCCGCACGGTAAAGGCGATTGCTCCTTCCTTTGGCGGTATCAATTTAGAGGATATCAGCGCTCCCAGATGTTTTGAGATAGAAAGACGTCTCAAAGAGGAGCTGGACATCCCCGTATTTCACGATGACCAGCACGGCACAGCAATAGTTGTGCTTGCAGGAGTGCTCAATGCGCTCAAGCTCGTTGGTAAGAAGATAGGAGATATCAACGCCGTTGTAAACGGTGCAGGCAGTGCCGGTATTGCTATATCCAAGCTCCTTCTTACCGAGGGTATCGGCAATATTGTGCTTTGTGATAAGATGGGAGCTATCACCGTAGATGGTGAGGGCCTCACCTCTGCACAGCAGGACATGGCAAAGATTACGAATAAATATAACGAATCAGGCACACTTAAAGAGGTAATTGCAGGTAAAGACCTGTTCATAGGCGTATCTGCTCCCAATCTCCTCTGTGCCGAGGACATAAGCAAGATGGCAGAGGGTGCGGTGGTGTTTGCCCTTGCAAATCCCGACCCCGAGATACTTCCCGAGGAAGCAATTAAGGGTGGGGCCAAAGTAGTCTGCACAGGCAGGTCCGACTATCCCAATCAGGTGAATAACGTTCTTGTTTTCCCGGGAATATTCAAAGGCGCTCTGGAGGCGAGGGCCACGGATATCACCGAGGAGATGAAGCTTGCCGCCGCCCATGCGGTAGCAGGGCTTATATCCGACGAGGAGTTAAACAGTGAATATGTAATACCCAATCCCTTTGATCCCAGAGTAGCAGACACAGTATCTGCCACAGTAAAAGAATGTGCCGTAAAAAGCGGTATAGCGAGGAAATAATTATGTATAACGAAGAAGTATATAACGAAATCAATCAGAAAGACCCCATTCCTTCACAGGCCACCTTTTTGTTTTTGGCGATTGCCTTTTTTGTGTATCTTTTCATCGGCGCATTTCCCATTCCCCTTATTGTGAGGGATCTTGTGCTTGTGGCGGTGATTGTGATATTTGTGCTTTCGTATATAAAGGGTCACATCACCGAGTATGAATACGTGTATGATGGCGACACCCTGACTATCAACACCATATTGAGCGGCAGGGTAAAGACTACCGACACCTTTGCCATTGCCGATATAGAAAGCTTCCGACAGGAGTATGACCCCAAGGCAAAACCCCAGCGCATTTTCTGTGTGGCAGACAGCAGACGATACACCGTAGTTTTCGGCGGTGACACCAATGCCAGAGTAGTATTTGCACCTACTGATATTTTGGTAGATATGATAGGTGATAGATTACTTGCACTTTCCAAGGAGGGCTCAAAGTGATTACTACTGTAAAAGACTTCAAGAAATACGAGGAATTTATATCAAAGCATTATAAATCCCATTTTATGCAAAGTCCTATGTGGAGTAACGTAAAGGATAACTGGAAGAACGAGATTATTGTCAGCGAGGACGAAGATGGCAATATCCGAGGCACTTTGAGTATCCTTATCAGGAAGGTGCCCTTCTTTAACAGTACTCTTATGTATGCTCCCCGTGGTCCCGTATGTGATACTGATGACGAGGAGACACTTCGTGAGCTTATAGAGGGGGCAAAGGCCAAGGCGAAGGAGTACAAGAGTTATGTACTCAAAATCGACCCCGATATAGAGATTGAGGACGAGAAGTTTGTAGCCATGGCAAAGAAGATGGGCTTCAAGTTCAAGAATGCTTCCAAGAATTTTGAGGGCATCCAGCCCCGATTCGTTTTCCGTCTTGATGTGAAGGGTAAGACAGAGGACGAGCTTATGGAGATTTTCCACACCAAGACCCGCTATAACATCCGCCTTGCGGTAAGAAAGGGCGTGGAGGTGTCCGTAGGCACCAGAGAAGACCTCAAGACCTTCCACGATATCATGGTGGTTACAGGCACCAGAGACGAATTTGTTGTCCGCACATTAGAGTACTTTGAGAAGATGTACGATTGTATGGCCCCCGAGAATTTGCGTCTCTATCTTGCCAGATACGATGGCAAGATTGTGGCAGGTACTTTGGCTATTTTGTATGGCAATAAGGTGTGGTACCTCTATGGCGCAAGTTCCAATGACTACCGCAACGTAATGCCCAACTACCTTCTCCAGCTTGAGATGATTAAATGGGCGCTTGAAAATAAATGCGATATATACGACTTCCGTGGCATTTCGGGAGATATTGACGAGAGTAACCCCCTCTATGGTCTTTACAGATTCAAAAAGGGTTTCAACGGTAAGTTCACCGAGTTCGTAGGTGAGATGGATTATGTGTTCTCACCCTTTATGTACTTTATGGTGGAACACGGTGAGAAACTTTTCCGTGAACTTCGTAAGAAGATATACCTTTTAAGAGGACAGAAATAATCGGAGATTTATTATGAAACAGTATGTGATAAACAAATCGGATTTACTGCATAATATCGATATTATAAAGGATAGAGCATCCTCGTCCACCGTGATTGCCGTACTTAAGGGTAACGGCTATGGTATAGGCCTCATTCCCTTTGCAAGACTTTTGTCAGAAAAGGGCATTGACTTTTTCGCCGTATCCGAGGTGGGAGAGGGCGTGGCCTTGCGAGAGAACGGCTTTGAGGGTAATATACTGCTCATCTCTGCCCTGGCAGACGAGGATGAGATTAAGACCTGCATTGATAAAGACATCATAATGTCTGTGGGTTCAGCCTCATCCTATGCCAACATCTCATCTATCGCCGAGGATATGGGCAAGACGGCGGGGGTTCATATTAAAGTGGATACGGGCTTTGGCAGATTCGGTTTTTCACCCGACAAGGCCGATGAGGTGGCAGAGTGCATAAGCAAATACACCAACGTATCTGCTCAGGGTGTTTATTCACATCTTTCCTTTTCTTTCTCACCCAAGAGGGCAGACGTGCAGGGACAATTCGATAAATTTCTTTCCTTTACCAATGCTTTGGAGGATAAGGGTATAAAGCTTATAAGACATATCTGTAATTCCTGTGCTTTTATGCAGCACAAAGATATGCACTTGGATGCCGTGAGGGTAGGCTCTGCATTTTTAGGCAGACTCCCCATAGCCGATAAGGGCGGACTTAAAAGGATAGGCGAGCTGATTGCTGATGTGGTAGAGGTCAAAACTCTGCCCAAGGGCCACTTTGTCGGCTATGCCAATACATTCAAGACAAAGCGGGATACTCTGATAGCAGTTATCCCCGTAGGATATAAAGACGGCTTCGGCACAGAGAAGAGTCGTGATACATTCAGATTAGCAGATGTTATAAGATACATCTATCACGACCTTATGTCCATAGGATATAAGCACACCGTGAAGATAGGCGGTAAATCCTGCCCCATTATTGGCAGGATAAGCATGTGTAATGTGGTAGCCGATGTTACGGGTATGGATGTTAAGACGGGGGATATTGCCCATCTTGATGCCAATCCCATTACATTAGGCGCAGATGTGGAGAGAATATATAAGTAAAGGAGATGAGGAAATGTCTTTGCCGATAAATGAAGGAATAGCAAACTATACCAGAAAGAAACGTATATCCTTTGCCATGCCGGGCCATAAGGGTCATAATGTGACTGCGGTAAAAGACCTCTTCCCTTTGGACGTCACAGAGCTTGACGATACCGATAACCTCCTTGACCCCACGTCATATATTAAAAGAAGCCAGTTGGAACTTGCCCGTATGTACGGCGCAAAATCTTCCTATTATCTGCTTGGCGGTTCCACCTGCGGTATATATACAATGATTTCCCTTGCAGTGTCCGAGGGTGATAAGATAATCGTGGATAGATTCTGCCACAAGTCGGTGATTTCTGCAATTATATTAAATGGCGCAATCCCCGTTTACGTAATGCCGGGATATAACTATCGTTTCGGCTTTGTAGGCGGTATGGGCAGGGCAGAGATAGACCTTGCCATAATGCAAAATCCCGATGCCAAGGCGATGATTATCACATCCCCCACATACTATGGCACTGTGAGTGATGTAGCATCTATTGCGGATTCTGCTCACAGAGCAGGTATGCTCCTTCTGGTGGATGAGGCCCACGGTGCCCATTTTCATATATCCCCCCTTCTGCCCCAAAGCGCAGTAAAGGCGGGAGCAGATATGGTGGTGCAGAGCGTACATAAGACCTTAGGCGCCCTGTCAGGCGGTGCCCTTTTGCATATAAATACCGATATAGATGAAGATCAGGTGCTTACTACTCTTTCAATGTACCAGACCTCAAGTCCCTCTTACGGATGCCTTTGTGTGCTGGAGTCGGCGGTGTTTGACGGCGGTAATATGAAGGCTGCCTATGGCAAAATCATAGCCGAGATAGACAGACAACGCACCAGACTCAATCGTATGGGTAAGGTGTATTGGGTAGGTGCCGAGATGATAGGCAGCTGTAACGTGGCAGATATAGATAAGACGAGGATAGTGATTAACTTCTCCTCACTTCCCACCACGGGATACAGTATAGCAAAGCAACTTGCAGGCAAGTATAATATAGAGGTGGAGATGGCGGACGAGTATAATATAGTGTGCATTGTCACACCATATAATAAGGTATCCGATATCCGCAACCTCGCAAGAGCAATAGCATATATCACAGCGGATATGCGTCCCTCACACCCCCGCACCGCAACGGATGATTATCCTCTGCCCTGGGTGGAGATGACTCCCCGCAGAGCCCACCATGCCCCAAGGGAGAAGGTGGATATGATAGATGCGGTAGGCAGAGTGTGCGCTCTTCCCGTATGCAAATACCCTCCCGGCATTCCGATTCTTCTTCCCGGCGAGAAAATCCGCGCAGAGCATCTTAAAGCAATCACCGATTCTGCCGATAGGGGAGCCACCATAACGGGCATTGATGTTATGGGCAAAATGAGTGTGGTAAAATAATTTTTGAAAAATTTGAAAAAAGGTATAGACATCCCACAAAAAATGTGTTACAATAACTTTCGTCGATTGTTCGCACATCTACCCTGCGGACAATAACGCTGATGTAGCTCAGTAGGTAGAGCACTACATTGGTAGTGTAGAGGTCACCGGTTCGATTCCGGTCATCAGCTCTTAAAAAAAGCACTTGCATAAAGCAAGTGCTTTTTTATTTAATCCACACAAAAAGGCCTTGCTTTTGCAAGACCTTTTAATATTATTTGATTTTTTTATTAGTATGCTCTTTCAGTATTATGTTAATATATTGTGAAAGAGAGCGGTCATCATTTTCTGCAAGGGTGCGCAATTTTTCTAAAACATCATTGTCGATGGTTATGCTTATCTTTTCTTTTAACGGTTTCAAGACTAATCACCTCAAAACAATTATACGATATGGTGCTATCAAGTGTTGACAAATAGCATAAAGTAGGATAAAATACTACCAAAGAGGTATGACTGATGGCTGAATTTTGTCTTGATTGTTGGAATAGGATAAACGAAACAAATCATAGTAAGGATAGATATATCATATCAGAAGATTTGGACTTATGTGAAGGGTGCGGAGAAATGAAGCACGTAATTATTATGGAGAACGATTGGGCGTTTATGCGTTGGTTTGAAACTTATTTCGGACGCATCTAAATAGTATTGTGAAGTAATTTGAATGTTTACATATACAAAAATCACTTGCTTTATGCAAGTGATTTTTTTAGTTATATTTGTCTTTTATAAAAAATAACACACCTGACTATTCTGATAAGTCAGGTGTGTTATTTTTCAAATTTTATTATATCTTCGATTCTGCAATCTAATGCGATACATATTTTATCAAGAACAAAACTGTCATACCGCACCACTTTGTTCTTATAATAGTTGTCGATTATATGATA
>JAZOWA010000058.1:0-25672 GCA_045659025.1 Clostridia bacterium | reverse complement strand
TGTAATCGGTGCAGGTGTAGTTGGCGGAATAATTGCCAGAACACTCACCCAGTACAGTCTCAAAGTATGTATCTTAGAGAAGGAAAATGACGTTGCTATGGGTGCTACCAAGGCGAATTCAGCAATCGTTCATGCGGGTTTTGATGCCAAGGAGGGCAGTCTCAAAGCCAAGTTGAACGTGGCAGGTTCAAAGATGATGCCCAAAGTGACCGAAGAACTTGGCGTTAAGTATAAAAATAACGGCTCTCTTGTTATCGGCTTTAACGATGAGGATAAGGCTACCATTGAAGAACTTCTTGAGAGGGGTATCAAGAATGGTGTTGAAGGTCTTAAGATTCTTACCAAAGACGAAATCAAGGCGATAGAGCCCAATATTTCCGATAATGTTACTGTGGCACTCCATGCTCCCACGGGTGCTATAGTATGCCCTTATGAACTCACTGTTGCCGCTATCGGAAACGCTATGGATAACGGTGCAGAGCTCAAATGCAATTTTGCAGTTGAATCCATTGAGGAGATTGACGGCGGATACAAGGTATCATCTGCCACCGACTCCGTTGAAGCAAGATACGTAATCAATGCCGCAGGCGTGTATGCGGATGCAATCGCATCTATGGTAGAGGATACCTCCTTCACCATTACTCCCCGTCGCGGTGAATATATTCTTTTAGACAGAGAGTGCGGAGATATAGTATCCCACACAATTTTCAGGACTCCTTCCAAAATGGGTAAGGGTATCCTGGTAACACCCACAGTGGATGGTAATCTTTTGACAGGTCCTACATCAGAAAACATCACAGATAAAGAGGATAAATCCACTTCCTCCGCAGGCTATGCGCGTATTATGGAGCAGGCCAGGGAGAATCTTACGGATGTTCCTTTCAATAAGACTATCACATCCTTCTGCGGTCTTCGTGCTGTGGGAAGCACAGGTGATTTTATTATCAACTCCCCCAAGGCAGGCTTTGTAAATGTGGCAGGTATAGAGTCCCCCGGTCTTTCGTCTGCTCCTGCAATCGCTTTGATGGTTAAGGATATCCTTGCCGAGCAGGGCGCACCCCTTACCGAGAAGGCAGATTTCAATGCCATCCGTCCCGCTATGCATCACTTCAAGGAAGCAAGCATAGAGGAGAAGAACGCAATCATCAGTAAAGACAAATCCTACGGCAGAGTAATTTGCCGTTGCGAGACCGTTACCGAGGGTGAGATTCGTGCGGCTATCCGCACCAACCCCAAGCCCTGCGATTTAGACGGTGTAAAACGTCGCACAAGAGCGCAGATGGGCAGATGTCAGGGCGGTTTCTGCACACCCTATATTATGAAACTCCTTTCCGACGAGCTTGGTATGGCTTATGAAGACATCACCAAGTGCGGTGGTGAATCTACCCTTATTACAGGTAAGACAAAGGAGGATGCGTAATGGTTACAGAATTAGTTGTTATAGGTGGCGGCCCTGCAGGTATGAGCGCAGCAATCGCCGCGTATGAAAGCGGTATCCGTGATATATTGATATTAGAGAGGGACAGTTCTCTTGGCGGTATCCTGCAACAGTGCATTCACAATGGCTTCGGTCTCCATAAATTCGGTGAAGAATTGACAGGCCCCGAGTACGCCTGGAGATATGAGAAAAAGGTGAGAGACCTGGGTATCTCCTTCAAGCTTGATACCATGGTAATAGATATCAGCGATGATAAGGTTATCACCGCTACCAACTCCACCGACGGAGTATTCCGGATAGAAGCCAAGGCAATCATTCTTGCTATGGGTTGCCGAGAGAGATCCAAGGGTGAGATCCGTTTCACTGGCACACGTCCTTCAGGTATCTATTCTGCAGGTACAGCACAGAAATTCGTAAACCTCGAGGGCTATATGCCCGGTAAAGAGGTTGTTATCCTCGGCTCAGGTGATATCGGCCTTATTATGGCAAGAAGAATGACCTTAGAGGGTGCTCATGTTAAAGCGGTTTGTGAGCTTATGCCTTATTCAGGCGGTCTTGCGAGAAACATTGAGCAGTGCCTTAATGACTTTGGCATCCCCCTTATGCTTTCCACCACCGTTGTAGAGATTCACGGCAAGGATAGATTAGAGGGTATCACTATTGCCAAGGTTGACGAGATGAGACGTCCCATAGAGGAGACCAAGGAGTATATCCCCTGCGATACACTTCTTCTTTCAGTAGGTCTTATCCCCGAGAACGAGCTTTCCAAGAAGGCGACTGTTAATCTTGACCGCATCACCAATGGTGCGATAGTGGATCAGGACAGACAGACCTCTCAGGAAGGTATCTTTGCTTGTGGTAACGTACTCCACGTACACGATCTGGTTGACTTCGTTTCCGAGGAAGCCGAGATTGCAGGCGTAAGTGCGGCTAACTATATTAAGGGCCTTGGCGGTGAGAAGATCTTCATTCCCGTTAAGTGCGATGGTAAGGTACGCTATACAGTTCCTCAGGTGATCACCGAGAACAAGGATGTCACCGTTTACTTCCGTGTGGCGGATGTGTTCAGGAATGTTAAGATCAATGTTTATAATGGCGATAAACTTGTGCTTTCCAAGAAGAGACCCAAGGTTGCCCCCGGCGAGATGGAGAGCATAAAACTCACCAAAGACCATATTGCGGGATGCACAGAACTTATGTTCAGACTTGAGGAGGCGTAATTTATGAAAAGAGAATTAACTTGTATCGTATGCCCCATCGGTTGCTCCCTTGAGGTTGAACTTACAGACGGTAAAGTGACGGACGTTAAGGGCAATACCTGCCCCCGTGGTAAGGTGTATGCAGAGAACGAATGCACCAATCCCAAGCGCACAATCACCACCACTGTAAAATGCACAAACGGTGAGGTAATCCCCGTTAAGACATCAGAACCCATTGCCAAGGATAAGATTTTTGAGGCAATGAAGATTATCAATTCTGCGGTTGCCACCACACCCGTTGAGGTGGGGGATATCATCATAGATGATGTGTTCGGCAGTCCTGTTGTAGCTACAAAGAATCTGAAATAAGCTTTGGAGAATTACTATGAGCAGTCTTAAAGATAAAAAACTTTTCCTTCTTGATATGGATGGTACCATATATCTGGATAACGACCTTTTTGACGGCACGATTGACTTTTTGAATTATGTCAAGTCCATCGGTGGCAGATATATGTTCTTAACCAACAACTCCTCAAAGAGTGTTGACAAATACGTGGAGAAACTCGCCAACCTGGGCATCACCGCCACGACAGACGATTTCCTCACTTC
The DNA here is from genome assembly GCA_045659025.1 of Clostridia bacterium. Classification (GTDB taxonomy): domain Bacteria; phylum Bacillota; class Clostridia; order UMGS1810; family UMGS1810; genus SIG455. Next base: position 22,426 of record JAZOWA010000058.1, on the reverse strand, counting down.
TGTCAATGCTACTGTTGTGCATCTCAAGAAGAAATCCTATAATAAGATATATGCCTTTGGCACCAGATCCTTCATATCCCAGCTTGAGTCCGAGGGGTTGCCCGTGACCGATAAGTTGGAAGACGATATTGATTGTCTGTGTATGGGCTTTGATACGGAGCTTGCTTTCCAAAAGCTTGAGGATGCTTGCATCCTTCTCGGCAGAGGGGTAGACTATGTGGCCACCAATCCCGATTGGGTGTGTCCCACCTGGTACGGCTTTGTGCCCGATTGTGGTTCTGTGAGTGAGATGCTCTATAATGCCACCAAGAGACGCCCTCTCTTTATCGGCAAACCCCAACCCGCCATGGTAGAGCTCGTCCTTGATAAGACGGGTTTTGCAAGGGAAGAGACAGCCATTATGGGCGACCGTCTCTACACCGATATTGCCTGTGGTGTCAATGCAGGAATTTCCAGTATCTTTGTCCTTTCGGGTGAGGGCACTATGGAAGATCTGGAAGCCAGCGAAGTCAAGCCGGAATTTGTGTATGATAATATCCGCGCAATCTGTGACGAACTCATTAAATAAACACTATGAAAATCACTTTCGGAAATATATCCGTAAGTGATTTTTTATATTGCTTTTTTTCGCAGAATTTGGTATAATTGTAGCGGTGTATTTTAGGACTATAAAACCTCATGGAGAAATCGTTATGTATAAGAAACAAATGGGTATAGACGGAGTCAAAGTCGGTCACGTTCAGGGCATTGCCACCGACAGAAACAGGGAGTATATGTATTACTCCTGCACCACCTATCTTGTAAAGACGGATATGGATGGTAATGTGGTCGGCACTGTAAAGGGATTGGCAGGGCATCTCGGCTGTATTGCATACAATTATGATGACGGCAAGGTTTATGGCTCTTTGGAATACAAACACGATGTTATTGGCAGAGAGATATTAAATGGTATCTCTGTGCACGAGAATAAGAATATTGATGTCACCGACGGATTTTATATAGCAATCTTTGATGTTGATAAGATTGATCGCATGGATATGGATGCCGAGGGTGACGGTATTATGACCGTTGTGCATCTTAAAGAAGTATTGGACGACTTCTCTGCAGAAGGCCACCGATACGGATGCAGCGGTATAGATGGTATCACCTTTGCACCCATCCCCGGATGCGATGGCAAGAAATATCTCTATGTTGCTTATGGAATCTATAGCGATCTTGAAAGAGATGATAATGACCATCAGGTGATCCTCCGCTATGATATCGGTAATTGGGATGAATTTGCAAAGCCCATTTCCCAGGAGGCGATGCACCGCTTCGGTCCCGATAGATACGATAGCAAGTATTTCGTATATACGGGTAACACCAAGTTCGGTATACAGAATCTTGAGTATGATGAGAAGACGGGTTATATGTTTGCCGCAGTATATAAGGGCAAGAAGGAGCAATATCCCAACTACCCAATGTATGTGATAGATCTTACAAAGAAGGCAGAGATTACTTCACTCAAAGGTCTTGATGAAGTAGGGGAGACCATTCCCCTCGCACCCATTGGCAAGCGCCACGAGATAAGCGGAATATACGGTATAGACTTTCCCTATGGCTCCACGGGTATGATTTCTTTGGGAGACGGATACTTCTACTTCTCTCGGGATTTCAAGAATGAAGACGGCACCCGCGGTACCACGGTGGGTCTTTATGAATTTGATGGTGAAGGAAGCTTCATCGAGCGATGATTAACCCCTTTTTAAGGAGAAAAAGAATATGAAATTTGCTGTATTGGATAATGGTTATCTTACCACCGATATCAATAATGTTATAGCGGGTGCCAGAATCCGCACCCAAAGCAATCCGGATGTGAATAGTGAATTCTATAATATGCCTGTTATGTGTGTCCTTATAGAGCACGATGGCAGATACATTCTTTATGATACGGGTTGCAATTTCAACTCAATGCACGGCATCTGGGATGACGAACTCAAAGATATGTACTCTCTCACCCAGACCATTGACCAGCATATAGAGGTTCAACTTGCCAAATGCGGTGTCCGCAAAGAGAAGATTGATACTGTAATACTTTCCCATATGCACTTTGACCACACGGGCAATATCGCATCATTCCCCAATGCCACCTTCTATGTGCCAAAGGCGGATTTTATGCATGGTCAGACCGCTACGAGAATAACTCTTAATCCCATGGAATACTTCGGATATTTCAAAAACGATCTGGATGTACCCGTTAAGAAATATGTGCTTGTAGATGAGGATTTTGAGATTGTACCGGGAGTCAAGATACTCCACCTCCCGGGTCACGCTCCCGGCGTACTCGGTGTTATGCTTCATGTGGAGGAGGGCACGTTTATATTCCCCATGGATGCAGTTTATACAAAGGAGATTTACGGTCCACCCGCAAGAGCGGCGGGTCTTGTGCATAATCGTGACGATTACTTCCGCTCCATTGAGAAGGTACGCTTCCTTGCCAATAAGTATAATGCTACGGTTGTACCCGGTCATGATGCACAAATCTTCAAATCCTTGAAGAAAGCCCCCGAATTTTACAGATAATCGAGGAGACAATATGAGATATAAGTACGCTTTTTTTGATATGGACGGCACCTTGAGTAATTCTCAGGAAGGAATATTCAAATGTACCGAATACGCCTTTACCAAATTAGGCGTACCTCTTGATAATAGTTATGAGAGTCTCCGCAGAGTTATAGGTCCTCCGCTTGTGTGGGCATACAGCACCTATTTCGGATTGAGTGAAGCAGATGCTCATAAAGCCACAGACCTTTACCGTGAGAGATACAGAGTAAAAGGTGTCTTTGAGATGGAACTCTATGAAGGTGTCAAAGACGCTTTGGAGATGCTCTATAAAGCCAATGTTCGTATGGCTGTAGTATCTGCTAAGCCTTTGGAGTTTATAGAGCGTATCATCCCAAATTTCGGTTTAGAGAAATACTTTGAGTTTGCCACCTGTGGTTCCAAGACGGATGTTAAGACTTCCAAGAGTCACCTTATAGAACAGAGCATAGAGAAATTTGGTATCACGGATTTGTCCGAAGTGGTTATGATAGGTGACACCAAATATGACCTGGACAGTGCGTTTGAGGTGGGTGTTGATGGTATAGGAGTCACCTACGGCTTTGGTGGTAGGGCAGAGCTTGAGGGTTGTCCTCACGTGTTTGTTGCCGACACCATAGTGGATGTGGCAGAATTTATTATTCAGTAAAACGAGTGATGTTTGTATGATTAAAGCGATTGTTAAATACGTTGAGCCGTTCTCTATTGCCGAAGACTGCGGTATAGAAATCGGTGACGTCATAGATAATATAAGCGGTAAAGCTATAGGTGATATCCTAGATTTCAAGTATCTCACTTCTGATGATTACTATGTAGTGGGAGTGAAGAAGGCAGACGGCACCTATGAAGAGATAGAGGTTTACAACGATGACTTTGAGCAGTTCGGTGCAGAGTTTGAGAGTCCGCTTTTAGACGATGCCAGAAGATGCAGGAATAAATGTATCTTCTGCTTTATGGACCAGCTCCCTCCGAATGTTCGCTCTACAATGGTGTTTAAGGATGATGACTACCGCCTTTCTTTCTTGCAGGGCAATTATGTCACCCTCACCAATATAACTGATGCAGACATAGACCGCATTGTCAATATGCGAATCAGCCCTATAAATGTGAGTGTTCACGCCACCGACGGTGATGTGCGTAATATGATGCTTTCAAATAAGAACGCTCATAGGATAATGGATATTATGAATCGCTTTGCCGATGGCGGTATTATGATGAATGCCCAGATAGTACTTTGCCCGGGCGTGAATGATGGTGACGTGCTTAAAAAATCCATTGAAGACCTGTCAACCCTTATGCCTTGGGTACATAGTGTATCCGTTGTACCAGTGGGCATCTCAAAGCATAGAAAAGGCCTTTATGAGTTGACTCCTGTTACACCTGACAAAGCGATAGAGGTTATAGATATAATTGAGCGATATGCAGATAAACTTTATGCCGAGCACGGTACAAGGGTTGTCTACGGAGCAGATGAATTTTATATCAAAGCAGGAAGACCACTGCCTTCCTATGAATCCTATGAGGATTTTCCCCAGATAGAGAACGGGGTGGGGATGATGGCGCAGTTTTCCAGAGAGATTGACCTTGCCCTTGAAGAGGATATGGAATATACAGAGGGCAAACGATATATAGCAACGGGCAATATCGCCAAAGGCTATATAGAGGGCTTTGTATGTAAAATCAAAGACAAATATCCCGAAGTGGATATTGATGTCATAGGTATTGATAATGAATTCTTCGGTGAGATGATTACCGTCACAGGCCTTGTGTGTGGCAGAGATATCATAGACCAGTTGAGAGGCAAGGTGGACGGCGGAGAATTGCTTTTGGCGAGGAATATGTTTAAGGATGATTGTATGATCTTCCTTGATGACACCACGCTGGAGGATGTAGAAAGAGAACTAAATGTCAAGGTTACGGTTAACGAAGTGGACGGATTTGATTTTGTCAGCTGTGTACTGGGCCGGAAAGGAAACTGATATGCGCAAACCTGTTTTTGCCATAGTTGGCAGACCAAACGTGGGCAAATCCACGTTGTTTAATAAAATAATCGGCAAGAGGATTTCTATTGTAGAGGATACCCCCGGTGTTACCCGTGACAGAATCTATGCCGAGGGTGAGTGGCTCAATAAGAAATTCATTCTTATTGATACCGGTGGTATAGAGCCCCGTAATGACGACATTATCTTAAAGCAGATGAAGCGTCAGGCAGACCTTGCGGTTGAGATGGCAGATGCCATAGTGTTTATGGTGGATATCCACGACGGACTCACCGCAGCGGACAGAGACGTTGCCGCCCTTTTGAAGAAGGCGAATAAACCTGTTGTGTTGGTGTGCAACAAGGTTGACCACGCAGGTGAACCGCCTATGGCATACTATGAGTTTTATAATCTGGGTATGGATGAGCCCATGGCGATATCCTCAACCCACGGTATGGGTGTGGGTGACCTTCTTGATAAACTTTTTGAGTTTGTGGATTTTGATATTGATAACAGCGAAGAGGATGATACCATCAAGGTTGCCGTAATCGGTAAACCCAATGTGGGTAAGTCCTCTCTCATAAATAAGATTTTAGGTGAAGACAGAGTTATCGTAAGTGATATTGCAGGCACCACCCGTGATGCCATTGACACTAATTACGAATACAACGGTCAGAAATACACCTTTATCGATACCGCAGGTATGCGTAAGCGCGGCAAGATAGATGAGAACATAGAGCATTACAGCGTTGTCCGTTCTCTTGCCGCAGTTGATAGATGTGATGTTGCATTGATTCTGATTGATGCCCGTGAGGGCGTTACAGAGCAGGATACCAAGATAGCGGGTTATGCTCATAATCAGGGTAAGGCATCCATCGTAGTAGTCAATAAATGGGACCTCGTCGAGAAAGAGACCATGACAATGTATAACTACCGCAAGGATGTAATCAATAACCTTGCATATATGCAGTATGCACCCGTTGCATTTATATCTGCCCTTACAGGTCTCAGGGTAAACAAACTGTTTGAACTCATCAACTTCGTTTCCAATCAGCACGCCATGCGAGTTTCCACAGGCGTACTCAATGATGTTCTTAACGAAGCCATCACAAAGGTTCAGCCTCCCTCAGATAAGGGTCGTCGCCTCAAGATATACTATATTACTCAGGCGAGTACCAAGCCACCCACGTTCGTACTTTTTGTAAATGACAAGCAACTGGCTCACTATTCCTATATAAGATATCTGGAGAATCAGATACGTGAGTTCTTCGGCCTTGAAGGAACTCCTATCAAGTTTATAATCCGTGAGCGTAAGAAAGAGGACTAAAAATTAAAGGATGTGTGAATTATGATTTATATTTGTCTTTTGGCAGGTGCAATTTCCTATCTTATCGGCAGTATCAACACCTCGATTTTAGTATCCGCATTTATGGGCAAGGATGTCCGCAAGGAAGGTAGCGGTAATGCAGGTGCCACTAATACCCTTCGCGTTTTTGGCAAGGGTGCGGCAGTTGTCGTTCTTTTGGGTGATGCCTTGAAGGCGGTAATTGCAATACTTATCACCAGATTTTTAGTTGACTTTTTCCGTATGGTGGGCGATCCCATGCTCCCTATATGTGTTTCTGGTCTTTGTACTATATTAGGCCATAACTTCCCGATTTACTTCGGCTTCAAAGGTGGCAAAGGTATCACCACCTCCGCCGCGGTGATATTTATGATAAACTGGCAGATAGGCCTTATCGTACTGATTGTTTCAATCTCCATTATGGCAATATCCAAGTATGTTTCATTGGGCTCTTGCTGTGGAGCATTGATTTTCCCCGCTCTTACAATTCTTATGGGAGAGGGTGGAGCACCTTTCGTAGCTCTTTCTTTCGTGATGGCTGCATTGGCGCTTTATATGCACCGTGGTAATATCAAACGCCTCATAAATGGCACGGAATCCAAGTTCAGTCTGAAAAAATAAAAGGAGCATCCTATGAATATCAAAGACATCGCAGTTATCGGTTCAGGAAGTTGGGGCACAGCAATCTCAACTTTGCTTTCTTCCAATGGTCATAATATTACATTGTGGTCATGGAAAAAAGAAGAGAGCGAAGAACTTGCTACCCACCGAGAGAACAGAATGTTCCTTCCTGGCGTAAAACTCAATGATAATATAAGCTTCACAAGTGATATTTCCTGTGTGAAGGGCAAGGATATAATTGTTCTTGTTACTCCTTCTCCTGCCATCCGCTCTACTGCAAAGGCCATGAGGGAATATGTGGATGAAAATTCTATCATAGTAATTCTTTCCAAAGGGTTAGAAGAGGGGAGCATGAGGCCTCTTTCGGATGTGGTTGAGGAGGAAGTTCCCCAGAGCAGAGTGGCAATTATGAGTGGCCCTTCTCATGCAGAGGAAGTTGGCAAAGGCATCCCCACGGCGAATGTTGTGGCATCCAAAGACGCTGATGCGGTTGCAGAGGTGACAGATGCTTTCATGAACGATGTTTTCAGAGTGTATTCAAGTGATGATATGCTGGGTGTACAGCTTGGCGGAGCAATCAAGAATGTAATTGCACTCTGCGCAGGTATAATCGACGGAATGGGATTTGGTGATAATACCAAAGCCGCCCTGATGACACGAGGCATCAAAGAGATTTCCAGATTGGGTATCAAGATGGGTGCCCAAGCCGAGACCTTCTATGGCCTTTCGGGCATAGGCGATTTGATTGTTACTTGCATGAGCATGCATTCAAGAAACCGTAGGGCGGGTATTTTGATAGGCCAGGGTAAGTCCTTAGAGGAAGCCTTGAAAGAGATACACATGGTGGTAGAGGGCGTCAACTGTGCTTCATCTGTCTATGAACTTTCCAGGAAGTATGATGTGGAAATGCCCATCATCTCCAAGGCGTATTCTGTACTGTATAATGGTGAATCCCCTCGAGATGCGATTGTTGATTTGATGTGCAGAGATAAAAAAGACGAGATTCTGTAAAAAATTACTTGTAAAAAGAGAGCAGAAATAGTATAATAATATAATGCTGGTATATATAGGTTAAAGGAGATTGTCAGATGATTTCACTTGATTTGTCCAAAACAGCTGGATTTGTCTCTGCCAAAGAGATTGACAATATGCGCACCGCAGTAGAGACTGCTGCAAAGACTCTTGCAGATGGCACAGGTGCAGGCAATGATTTTATAGGTTGGACAGACCTTCCTTCAAACTATGACCGCGACGAATTTTCCCGCATAAAGAAAGCGGCAGACAAGATTAAGTCGGATTCCGAGATACTGATTGTTATCGGTATCGGCGGGTCTTACCTTGGTGCCAAGGCTGCCCTTGATATGCTTACCGATACTTTCTATAATCTCAAATGCAAAGACACTCCGCAGATTTTCTTTGCGGGCAACTCAATCAGTTCCACTTATTTAAGTGACCTTATTGAACTTGTCGGTGACAGAGATTTCAGTGTTAATATAATTTCCAAATCAGGCACCACTACCGAGCCTGCTATTGCATTTAGAATTTTCCGTGATATCTTGGTTAAGAAATACGGCAAAGAAGGTGCAAAGGGTAGGATATACGCCACTACTGATAAAGCAAGGGGTGCTCTTAAAGGTCTTGCAGACGCAGAAGGATATGAGACCTTTGTTATCCCTGATGATGTAGGCGGCAGATTCTCTGTGCTTACTGCAGTAGGTCTTTTGCCGATTGCTGTTGCAGGTGTGGATATTGATGAGATGATGAAGGGCGCTTATGAAGCATCCCTGGCATATAAGGCGGACTTTGCAGATAACGATTGCTATAAATACGCCGCATTGCGTAATATCTTGAATCGCAAAGGCAAATCTGTTGAGATGCTCGTAAGTTACGAACCCTGCCTTCAGTACTTTGCAGAATGGTGGAAACAGCTCTTCGGCGAGAGCGAGGGAAAAGACGGCAAGGGTATATTCCCTGCGTCAGCATCTTTCTCTACCGACTTGCACTCAATGGGTCAGTATATTCAGGACGGCTCAAGAATGCTTTTTGAGACCGTGCTCAATGTAGAGAAAGTCGCTAAAGACATCACTATTGAATCTGATGCAGATAACATAGACGGATTGAACTTCCTTGCAGGTAAGACAATCAGTTATGTTAATGGTAAAGCGTTTCTTGGCACAGTGCTTGCCCATAATGATGGTGGCGTGCCGAATATTATTATAAACATCCCCAAGATAGATGCATACCATTTCGGTAATCTGGTTTACTTTTTTGAGAAAGCCTGTGCCGTAAGCGGTTATATTTTGGGTGTTAACCCCTTTGACCAACCGGGTGTTGAGGCATATAAGAAGAATATGTTCGCACTCTTGGGCAAACCGGGATATGAAGAAGAAAAAGCAAAACTTGAAGAAAGACTTTAATATCAGGAGGAATATCAACATGAAGGATTTGACACTTGTAGTAATGGCAGCAGGTATGGGTAGTCGCTTTGGCGGACTCAAGCAGATGGAGCCCATTGGCCCCGGTGGCGAGACCTTGCTTAACTTCTCGGTTTATGATGCCAAAAAAGCGGGTTTCAATAAAGTTGTATTCATTATCAAAGAAAGCATTGAGAAAGATTTCAAAGAGATCGTCGGCAATAAGATTGCACAGATGATTGATGTTGAATATGTGTTCCAGACCACAGATAATCTTCCCGAAGGCAGAGTAAAGCCCTGGGGTACAGCACACGCTGTTTTGTGTTGTAAAGATACTGTTAAGGGTAACTTTGCAATCCTCAACGCTGATGACTACTATGGCAGCAACGCTTTTGGTGAATTGGCAGAGTTCATGCGTGCTTCTGATAATATGGAGTTTGCGATGGTTTGCTATGATCTTAAGAACACTTTGAGTGATAACGGCTCAGTTGCACGTGGTGTATGCGTTATCGAAGATGGCTATATGAAAACCATTGATGAACGTACTGATATCGCAGATTTCAAATGCACAGGCGATAACGGTGAGCAGATTACACTTCCCGAGGATGCAAAAGTATCTATGAACCTCTGGGCACTCACACCAGAGATTTTCCCCGTACTTGAAGAGAAATACGCTGAGTTCCTCAAGGGTGATAATCTCCTTAAAGCAGAGTTCCTTATTCCCGTTGTAATCGGTGATCTTGTTAAAGCAGGTAAAGCTACTGTTAAAGCAATCCCCAACAAGGATAAATGGTATGGCATTACATACAAAGAAGATAAAGAGACTGTGCAGAAAGCAATGAAAAAATTTGTAGAGGACGGACTTTATGATGGAATATAATTTGAAAGACATTATAGATTTGTTTGACTTCGAAGGTGAGTATGTAAGTGCCGTACCCTATGGTGAGGGTCACATCAACTCCACTTTCTTGGTAGAGACCACAGCGACAAAGTACATATTGCAGAAGATTAACACTGTAGTATTTACTTCTCCCGAGGATGTAATGGAGAACATCGTTCTCGTTACAGAGTTTTTGAAGGCAAAGATTGCAGAAGCAGGTGGCGATGTTAATCGTGAGACCTTGTCTGTTATCCCTTCCAAAGACGGTCAGAACTATGTGAAGACGGATGAGGGCGCATATTACAGAGCATATAACTTTATTGATGATGCAGTAAGCTATCAGGTGGTAGAGGATCCCAAGGATTTCTACAACGCAGCTGCGGCTTTCGGCAAATTCCAGAATATGCTTTCTGACTTTGATGCCGATAAACTCCACGAGACTATTAAGAACTTCCACCACACAGTTTCCCGCTTTGCGGATTTTGAGAAAGCTGTTAAGGAAAATAAATCCGGCAAGGCAGAGAGTGTAGCAGAAGAGATTGAGTTCGCTATGGCTCACAAGAAATATGCCAATATCATTGTTGACGGAATCGCAGAGGGCAGAATCCCCCTTAGAGTTACTCACAACGATACCAAGCTCAATAACGTTATGGTTGATAACACCACAGGTAAGGGCGTATGCGTAGTTGACCTCGATACTGTTATGCCTGGTTCACTTCTTTACGATTTCGGTGATTCTATCCGCTTCGGCACTAACCCTTCTGCCGAGGATGAAAAGGATCTTTCCAAGGTATATTGTGATTTGGTGCTGTTTGAGGAATATGTTAAGGGCTTCCTTAGCGAACTTGGTGACAGAATCACCAAAGAAGAGGCAGAACTTTTGCCGGTGTCTGCTATAATTATGACTTTGGAGTGTGGTATCAGATTCTTGGGTGACCATATCAATGGTGACGTATATTTCAGAATCCATCGTGAAAATCACAACTTGGATCGTGCCCGCACCCAGTTCAAGATGGTAGCCGATATGGAAACCAAATTTGATGAGATGAAGGCAATCGTTGCTAAGTACACAAAATAATTCAGTAATAGGGAGGAGATAATCCTCCCTATATTTTTTTGAAAAACTTTCAAAAAACTCTTGAAATCCCGATTATAATGTTGTATAATGGCATAGTAATTTGCCGATGTGATGGAATTGGCAGACGTAGCGGACTCAAAATCCGCCGGTAGCGATACCGTGCCGGTTCGACTCCGGCCATCGGCATAAAAGCGTACTGATTTTCAGTACGCTTTTTTATTTTGGAATATGCGGTGGCAGAGTGTATTGTCTATTGCATTTTTATGGCGGATAATGTAGAATAAGGTTGTTGATTATTGGTAATATGAGGAGAAGTAAAATGGGACAAGGACATGATGTGTTCGTAAGTTTTTCTTTTAGCGATCAGAAGATTGCACAGTATGTGGTGGATGAACTTTCGGATAAATATAACATTTCCTGCTGGATATGCACAAGCGAGATTTTGGCGGGTGAGCATTATAAATCTGTTATTGTTGATGCGATAGAGTCTTCCAAGCTCGTTCTTTTTATACAGAGTGAACACTCCATTGCGTCAAAGGAAGTGCCCAAGGAAATTGCCATATCTTTAGATAACGGCAAGACGGTAATTCCCTTTGTTATAGATGAAGCAGAGCTTGTGGGAGACCTTGAGTATGATCTTCTTGCGGTACACCGCGTAGACGCCACAAAGCCCACTATGGATGAGCGTATAGAGGAGCTTTCCAGACAGATTTATGCTGTAATAGATAAAACCGATAACAGTGGTGCGTGGAACAGAAATTTCAGACAGTTCAAACTCTTGTCCACCCCTACAATAGCACCAAAGAAAATCTTTCTTGGCAGGGATGATGTCCTTGCCGAGATAGAGGGGAAATTTGCCGGCGGGGAGAACGTGCAGTTTTTGTGTGGTATAGGTGGTATTGGTAAGACGCAGATAGCCAAGCAATACGCTAAAAGGCATAAGAACGACTACGACACGGTTGTATATGCTACCTATAACGAAAATCTTAAGAATACGATTGTGTCTGATAATGCCTTTGTGCTGGAGCCTGAAATGGCGCGTTATACTATGAACGACGGTTCTAAAGAAAGTGATGACGACTTCTTCAGACGTAAACTTGATAAAATCAAGAGAATTTCAGATGGTAAGACATTGATAGTAGTAGATAATTTCGACACTCTCCAAGACGAACACCTTGAGGAGTTTGCCTCTGGCGACTATCATCTCATTGTCACCACCAGAAATGACTTTTCCCGACTTTTCCCCACAATAAAGATAGATGCAATCGAGTCAATGGAGTATCTCAAAGAAATATTTATGCAAAATTATGGTGGATATGATGTGGAGGAAGACGACCCCAAACTTGAGGAACTCATTGAGCTTGTAAATCGCCATACCTATACGGTAGAACTCCTTGCTCAACATATGGAAAACAGCGGACAGACTCCCGCCGAGATGATAGAACAACTTAACTCCGAGGGCATACTCTCTCTTAACGAAGAGGTTATGAGTGAGAATATGAAGAAGCAGACTGCATACGAGAACCTGCTTAAAATGTTCAAACTCTTTAATCTCACGGATGAGGAGAGAAGAGTTCTCATGTATCTTTCCCTTATGCCTGTGGAAGGTGTAAATGTGAGAAACTTCAGAGCTTGGGCGGATCTGGATTCCACTAAAATCATCAAAGACCTGGAGACTAAGAGCTGGCTTGTCAAAAATACCGAGGGAATTGCTCTTCATCCGATTATCAAGGAAGTAATTAAGCACGAGATTAAGGCGGATGCGGTTAATTGCGCAGATTTCCTGTCAAGGTTTACCGATGCCATTGAGGATAAGAAGACCTGGGGAATGAAAAAGAGCGAGAAAGACAGATTTGCTTTGATTACCAGAGGTATATTGGCGCAGTTTGATGAGATATGCGAAGGAACAGAAATGTTCTACTATCAGGCTGCCAATCTTTTCAGCTTTGCGGTTGATACTGATTATGCTATGAAACTTGCCATCCGTATTTACGAGTATTATAAGGAGACCAAGGGTGAGACGAGTTTTGAAACTGCCCGTTCTGCTTTCAAAATAGGTTGGCTGTATTCCTATGATAACCATTTCAAAAACGCCAACGAAAATGCGATGCACTGGCTGTCTTTAGCTGATAGACTGTTCTCAGATTTAGAGCTTACCACTTCGGAGGAGAAATCCCGTCACACCATGACCAAGGTGAATCTTTCCAAGCAGTATATGTATAAGTATTCCCGCACTAAGGATGAAAAGGATTTTGAGCTTGCCAAAGCATATGGTGAGGACACTGTCAATCACGCCAAAGCATCCTTCACACCGGGGGAATTCCACTACGGTAAAATCGGTGGCGGATATATGCAACTTGCGGAGCTTTATATAGTGTCAGGTAATTATGAGGAGGCTTTGGAGTGTATAGAAAAGGCCAGAGAAATCCTTTTATCGCTGTTTGATGAGACACATATGGATGTTGTATACACCAATCGTATGAAGGCAACTATATTTTACAAACAGGGTAATTACACTCAGGCGAAACAACTTGCTGAGGAAAGCGCCACAGGATATGTGGATTGCATAGGCCTCAATCATCCCAATACATATATCGCATACACCCTTCTTGGCGATATATGCTCTGCACTTGGCCAATACGATGAAGCCCTCGTGGCATACGAGAAATCCTTGGGTATTGCCGAGAGCATCTATCATCCCGAGGCCGAGGAAGCGGTTAGTGTAAGGGATAAAATTGCTCATATTAAAACTTTGATGTAAGGAGAGATAGTAATGTGGGAAACACTTAATCAAGCCCTGTTTATCGCAGAAATTGTTCTTGCGGTGGTTGGTGTGATGTTTGTGTGGGGCAAGAAGAATGCCATCCGCACATTTGTATATCTTGCCTTTGTGTTCGTGTTAAACAGTATGCTTTATACTGTTCCTGCTCTTTATGAAGAACTGGTGCTCGGCGAAGGCAGACACCCCTTGTTCTACGCTATGGATATCATCCCTGCCGCCATCAAAGCTTTTGTGGGTGACGGTGCAACGGGAATGGTGGAGGGCTACTCTTCTGTTTTCCCGGTCTATGCCTATATATATGCAATCGGACTTGCTTTGGGTGTTGTATCAACTTACTTTGCTGCTATAAGCGCCTTCGGCCGCAGGATCCTTAACGTGTTTAAGGTTGCCCGCATGTTGAATTCTAGTAGTTGCGATATTATCTCGGGCAATTCTCCCGAGGCACTTGGCTACGCGAAATCATATGCCAATACTATCATTGCTCTTTCCAAAGGCACAGATAAATCCGTTGTCAATGACCTCGTAAACAGTGGCTATACCGTTGTGAAAAGAAGTCTTTCAAAGGAGTTTTTTGATAGCAGATTTTTTAACTCCTCCACAAGATATAATGTTGTGTTACCCAATGATGACGGCGACCATTATGACAAAATCACCGACGCCCTGTCATACCTCAATGCTTCCGCAAAGAGCAGAAACATCCATTTTTATATTGAAACTGATGAGGAAGCAATGCCCACGGAAAAGAACTATATTGATACGGTAGCAAAGGAACACCGTGCCGATATTACCCTGTTTAGCAGAAACGAGCTTATCGCCCGTACTTTTGTGGATGAAAACCCTATCACCGCCGATATGCCCACTTGCTTTTTTGATGCTGATACTTCGGTGATGGCAGATACGGAACTCAATGTGTTTATGTTGGGTTTTGGTAAGCTCAGTCGCGAGATATACAGACAGTTCGTAGTAAATAACCAGCTCTGCACTTTTGACGGCAAGGAGTATAGGGCACATCCTGTAAACTATATCCTTTGCGACAGCAAGATAAATAAGAGGGCATGGGATATAAACGGCCTTTCGGATGCAATGGATAAACTTGTGAGGGATGAGTATTTCCCACTTCCTGATATGCCGTATAGTACAGAGTGTATAGATGAGACACTCTACGAGATGGATTACCTTGGTGTAATTGCGGAAAGAATCAAAAAGGAAAATGCTTTCAGTTATGTTGTGATAGACACATCCGACGTTTATAGAAATATCGATACAGCAGAACGCCTTAATCTCCTTCTTGACGGCTCAAATAACTTCCGTGTGTTCATATATAACAATTCAGAAATTTCCGTATACGGTAATATCAACTGTTACGGAAGCATCCAATCCCTTTATACCCACGATGTTATAGTCAACGAAAAGCTCACTGCCCTTGCTAAAAGCATCAACACCTTCTATTCGGGTGCGGACACCTGGGGAGAACTTTCGTATTTTGATATGTATAGCAATATAGCCCTTGCGGGTAATCTCCGTCTCAAGCTCAATCTTCTTGGTCTTGATTATTCGAAGGACGGCAAAGGTGAGGGGTACGCTCTGCTTGAGAATGCACTTGAGAAGATAGATTTGGATCAAACCTGCTATGACCACTATTTTGATAGGGGAGTAAAGACTTCCCTTTTGGCACAGGAACACTTCAGATGGAATGCTTATCATATGATGTCGGGTTATCTGCCGATGAAGAAATCCGAAATATCAGTAGAGGCAGATGATAGTGGTAAGATTAAAAAGACGGTTAAGAACAATCATCTTAAACGCCATGGATGCCTCACCACATATAATGGCATTGATTCTCTTTCCGAACACCTTGCAGAAAAATCCAATGATATCGCCAAGGATAATACATACACCTCGGCAGATTTTGACTATTATAAATACGACGGTTTGCTGCTTCGTGCAATGCCTGAGTTTTTCAAAGAAAACAAATTTTCCATCACCAAGAGATAATAAAATACACACCCGAACGGGTGTGTATTTTGGCTTTATCACATACGGCGATACCGTCTTAAAACATCCGATAAAAAACCCTATTGCAACTTGACAAAATAAAAGGTATAATTATAAATGACGCACTTTTTTTACATATAGGATAATTTGATATACATTGGGGGAAAACCTGTGAAGAATTTACATATTAAGAGAAAAGAGAGGAGCTTTTCAGTTCCCGCTGTCTTTGTAGATAAATATATGGTGTCTGCAGATGAGAGCGCTATTAAGACATATCTGTATCTTCTTTGTCATCTTGAGGACGGGGAGTTCTCTTTTGATACCGCTTCACAGGGTATAGGAGTGTCTGATGCGGAGTTGGAACGTGCACTTCTTTATCTAGCAGATAAGGGTATTATCCGCCTGATTGATGAAGATGACGAGGTGTCCGTGGAATTCCTGCCCTTGGGCGGAGATGGCGCCACAGAGGCGGAATCGGTGCCTGTGGACAGAAGAATCACGACAGAAGCTCCCAAATATCTTGTGAAAGATATCAATAATGCACTCAAGACAGATCACGATATAAGGGATATGTTCCTTCTGGCAGAGCAGCTCACAGGCACATCATTATCTCATAATGATATGAAGATTCTCTATTCTCTCCACGATTGGCTTAAATTCCCTGCGGATGTAATTTTGCTTCTTTTGGAGTATTGCACATCCCTTAAGAAATCCGATTTCAGATACATTGAGAAGGTGGCATTGACCTGGGCAGATAACGGTATAGATAACTTTGAGAAAGCGAGTCTTTATGTCAAGAGCCAGACCAAGTTCAACCGAGCTGCAAAGAGGCTCAAGAAGATTTTGCAGATAAACGACAGAGAGTTCACCGAGAAGGAACTTAAGTTTGTCCGCACCTGGATCGAGGAGAAGGGATACACCGAAGGCAATTTCAAAGAGGCCTATGAGCTTACTATTATGAATGCAGGTAAGTTTAATTTCAAATATATGGATACAGTGCTTAAAAACTTAGGCAAGGAAAAGGGCGCTGGAAAGACAACAACCGGCAAGAAAACCAAATTCAATAACTACTCAGGAGATGACAACATCAGCGAATTTGAGAAGAAGATGATTGCCCGCCGTATGAACAAAGCACAACAGTAAATGCGAAGGAGCATATAAGATATGGTTAATAACGGAGTAATTGCAAGATATATCAATAATGAATATGCTGCTTTGCAGAATGAACGCAAGGAGCTCGCTCAGGAGAGACTGGAATCAATATACAGTCTTATCCCCGAGATAGCCGAGATAGACAGAGAGATTTCCACCATCGGCATCCGCCTTACTGCCAGGATAGTCAGTGGTGATGCTACTGCCAAGGAATTGGAAGCGGAGATAGCCACCGAGCTTGATGCTCTTAAAAAGAGAAGGGCAGAGATTTTGAAATCCCATAACATGAGCGAGGACGCCTTTGAAGTTCCTTATAACTGCGATAAGTGTAAGGATACGGGAGTTGTGGGTAATAAGAAATGCTCCTGCTATAAGCAGAAGGTGAGCAAGTTTATGATAAATGCGGCAAGCCGTATTTCCAATATCCCTGTAGATTTTGACAGCACAAGTTTCAGAAAAGTAGACTTTTCATATTACAGTAAAGACGTGGATGAGGCTGTAGGTGTATCTCCCTTTGATAATGCCCGCAATATATACAGGACTTGCTTTGATTTCTGCAAGAACTTCGGCAAGGGCTATGAGAATCTCTATATATACGGCCCTGCAGGTGTGGGTAAGACACATCTTACCTCCTGTATGGTGGCAGAGTTTATCAATAGCGGACATGCCGTTATATACCAGACGGCATACAAGCTCTTTGATTTTCTTGAGGATTGCCACTTCAAACGTTCCGATATCCCTGATGCCGAGCTTTTGAAAAGTGCAGTTTATGATTGTGATTTGCTCATTATTGATGACTTCGGCACAGAGTTTATTAACTCATATACCCAGGCGGTGCTGTTTGATTTGATAAACACAAGAATCCTGGAAAAGCGTGCAACCGTTATAAACTCCAACCTCAATATGCGTGATGTGCGCAATACCTATACCGATAGAATTGCATCCAGAATAATGGGCGAGTTTACTTTGCTCAAATTCATGGGCGATGACATCCGCCTTCTTAAGAAAGAACGCAATCTGTAACTCTGAGAGGAATTTTATATGTTAATTGCAGACAGATGGAAAGACTATATATTGCTTGATGCTGCCCACGGTGAGAAGGTGGAGTTCTGGGGAGATATCAAACTCCGCAGACCCGACCCTCAGGCAATCTGGGCAGATGCTACGGACGATAAATGTTGGAGAGACCTTCACGCTCATTATCATCGTAGTGCATCAGGCGGTGGCAGATGGGAATACTTTAAGAAACTCCCCGAGAGCTGGCAGGTTAAATACGATAACCTCACCTTTAATATAAAGCCAATGGGATTTAAGCATACCGGTTTGTTCCCCGAACAGGCGGTTAACTGGGATTTTATTATCCGCAATATTAAAAAGCAGAATAGGCCCATAAGTGTGCTCAATCTCTTTGCTTACACAGGCGGTGCTACCGTTGCCTCTGCCTATGCGGGAGCAAAGGTTGTCCATGTAGACGCGTCCAAGGGCATGGTTACCTGGGCAAAGGAGAACGCCGCATCATCAGGTCTTGGTGACGCACCCATCAGATATATTGTGGATGATGTTGTCAAGTTCGTTGAGCGAGAGAAACGTCGTGGCAATAAATACGATTGTATTATTATGGATCCTCCGTCTTATGGCAGAGGTCCCAAGGGTGAGATATGGAAGTTTGAAGACGAGTTTTACCCCCTTGTCACCAAGTGTATGGAAGTTATGAGTGACAATCCTTTGTTTTTCATAGTCAACTCCTACACCACAGGAATTTCCCCTTCGGTAGTTGCCAATGTAATGAAACTCACCGTAGGCAAGAAATATAAAGGCACGGTCATATCCGACGAAATTGGTTTGCCTATGAAGTCATCAGGTCTTGTGTTGCCCTGCGGACTCACAGCAAGATGGTTCTCGGATTCGTGCGATTGAGAGGGATAACAAGTGATTGATATACAGAACCTGACATATTCTTATGATAATGGTGACGGTCGTGAGGTGAGTGCCGTGCTTAACGGTATCAATCTTTCGGTTGCCAAAGGTGAATTTGTTGCTGTTCTTGGCAGAAACGGATCAGGCAAATCCACTCTTGCAAAGCATATCAATGCCATACTTCTGCCCCTTGGCGGCAGTGTGTTTGTAGATGGTATGGACACCCGTGATGAATCAAAGACCTGGGATATACGTCAGAGAGCCGCTATGGTGTTTCAGAATCCCGACAACCAGATAGTAGCAACTATTGTTGAAGAGGATGTGGCGTTCGCCGCTGAAAATCTTGGTGTGCCCTCTGCGGAAATACGCGAGAGGGTAGAGTATGCCCTCAATGCAGTAGGTATGCTTAAATACCGAAAGAGCGCACCCCATCTTCTTTCGGGCGGACAGAAACAGCGTATAGCCATTGCAGGTGTTATAGCTATGAAGCCCGATATAATTGTGTTTGACGAGCCCACCGCAATGCTCGACCCCGTCGGAAGAAAAGAAGTAATGAAGACCATAGGTATTCTGAATAAAGAATATGGTATCACCATAGTAATGATTACTCACAATATGGATGAGGCGGTGTGTGCCCACCGAGTAGTTGTAGTGGATAACGGTTCGGTCATTGTGGATGACGTTCCGTCAAACGTCTTTTCCGACGTTGACAAAATGCGTGAACTTGGCCTTGATGTACCTCAGGCCACACAGATTGCATATAATCTAAAAAAAGCAGGAATAGACATCAGAAGCGACATTCTCGACGAGAGGGAATGTGTTGAGGAGTTAATGAAAATATGCCGATAGAAGTCAAGAATCTTACCCATATATATTCCCCGGGGACACCTTTTGAGAAGGTGGCCCTTTCTGGCATTTCCTTCAAAGTAGAGGATGGGGACTTTGTGGGTCTTATCGGTCATACCGGATCTGGCAAATCAACTTTGATTCAGCACCTTAACGGCCTTTTGAAACCCCATGGTGGCAGTGTGCTGGTAGATGGTGAGGATATCGGACAAAAGGGTGTGGATATGAAGAAGATCCGCAGTAAAGTCGGTATAGTTTTTCAGTATCCCGAGTATCAGCTTTTTGAAGAGACAGTGTATAAAGATATTGCCTTCGGGCCTAAGAATCAGGGCCTTACAGAAGATGAAATAGATGCAAGGATTCGCCACGTAGCGGACCTTGTGGGTCTTAAAGAAAAATATTTTGAAAAATCCCCCTTTGAGCTTTCAGGTGGACAGAAAAGACGTGTTGCCATAGCGGGTGTGCTTGCTATGAAACCCGAAGTGCTTATTTTAGACGAACCTGCCGCAGGTCTTGACCCCGTCGGCAGAGATGAGATATTGGGTCGTATCAAATCCATCTGCGAGAGGGAAGGGATAACCGTAATTTTGGTTTCTCACTCTATGGAGGATATCGCCAGATACGCCGAGAAGATAATTGTTATGTCCGATGGCGAGATGAAGATGTTTGATACTGTAGAGAATATCTTTGCCCATAGCGAAGAGCTCTACGGTATGGGTCTCACCGTTCCTCAGGCCTGCAGAGTTATGCAGGGTCTTAAGGAGCAGGGCATCCCCGTAAACGATAAAATATACACAGTTGACGGCGCTACAGAGGAGATTCTGCGGTATCTTAAGGAGGTGGGCAAATGCTGAAAGACATCACATTAGGTCAGTATTTCCCCATTGATTCTCCCATCCATTCCCTTGATCCGAGAATCAAGATACTTCTGACTTTTGCATTTATAACCGCCATATTTTGTGTTACTAACCTTTGGGGCTTTGTCCTGGTGGGCGGTTTCGTGCTTTTGACCGTGCTTTTGTCAAAGGTAAATGTATTGACGGTATTAAAGGGTATCAAACCCGTTGTATTTCTTATAGTTTTTACCGCTGTAATCAATCTTTTTATGACGAACGGTACTATTGCAGAAATAGGCGGTATCCCTCTTAAAATCGGTTTTTTGAGAATCACACGAGAGGGTGTATACAGTGCATCTCTTATGAGTTTGCGCCTTGTGTTTCTTGTAATGGGTACATCCCTTCTCACTCTCACCACATCTCCCATACACCTTACTGACGGTATAGAGAAACTCCTTTCTCCTTTCAGTCGCATAGGTGTTCCTGCGGGAGAACTTGCAATGATGATGACTATAGCCCTTCGTTTCATCCCCACACTTTTGGAAGAAACGGATAAGATTATGAAAGCCCAGATGGCAAGGGGCGCAGATTTTGAAAGCGGGAATATCATAAGCCGTGCTAAATCCCTAATCCCTGTGCTTGTTCCGCTTTTTATAAGTTCCTTCCGCCGAGCAGATGATTTGGCAGTGGCTATGGAATGTCGTTGCTATCGTGGCGGAAAGGGCAGGACCCGCCTCCACGAGCTTAAGATGGGTTTCGGCGATCTGGTTGCCACTTTGGTTATGGCACTTTTCGTGTGCGGGATTGTGGCTATAAATATTTATATATGAGGTTAATATGAGCGTTTATAAAATGACCTTTTCCTATGACGGTACTGAATATTGCGGATTTCAACTCCAGGCCAATGGTGATACCATTCAGGGTAGGATAGAGTCTGCCCTTGAGAAGGTGTATAAGACTCCTGTCAAGATTAAGGGCTGTAGCAGAACGGACGCAGGAGTTCATGCACGGATGTATGTGTGCTCCTTTACCGCACCCGATTGTGTGCCACCCGATAAGATCCCCCTTGCAATAAGGGCGTATCTTCCTGATGATATTTGTGTAAGCAAGTGCGAGATTGCACCCGATACCTTTAATGCCAGGTACGATAATTGTGGCAAAACATATTGCTATACTATCAATACTGCAAACTTTCAGGACGTGTTTACCAAAAGGTTTGAGTGGCATTATCCGAAGAGGCTTGATGTTTCAAAGATGCAGACCGCTGCAAAGGAGTTTATCGGCACCCACGATTTTGTGGGGTTTATGTCCTCTGGCAGTAATGTGGAGGGTACCGTGCGCACGGTGAGCCGTCTCGATGTGGTGGAGGAAGATAGTCGCATTAAGATATATATACGAGCCGACGGATACCTTTACAATATGGTGCGGATTATAACGGGCACTTTGGTTATGGTAGGAAACGGACAGATTCCTGTTGAGGACGTTGCAGATATAATAGCATCGGGGGATAGAACCCGTGCAGGGATTACTGCTCCACCCGAAGGATTGACACTTTTTGAGGTGCATTATAAATAATTTTCAAAAATGTAAAAAAGTACTTGCATTTTCAAAAAAGATGTGATAGAATGTTTTGGTAAAGCGGATGGTCCTCTGTAAGTCGGTACATAAACCGTTAAAATGGCTTGACAAGAACATCTATGGAGAGAGGAGAAATACAATGAACGTAATCGAGAGCATTACACAGGAACAGATCAGAACTGATTTGCCCGAACTTTTGATTGGTGATACTGTTAAAGTACACGTAAAGATCAAAGAGGGTACAAGAGAGAGAATTCAGCTTTTTGAAGGTACAATCATCTCCAAGAAGCACGGTGGTATCAACGAGACTTTCACTGTAAGAAGAATTTCCTATGGTGTAGGTGTTGAGAGAACTTTCCCCGTTAACTCACCCAAGATTGCAAAGATCGAGGTTGTAAGACACGGTAAAGTTCGCAGAGCTAA
>JAZOWA010000057.1:0-4171 GCA_045659025.1 Clostridia bacterium | reverse complement strand
TACGTCACTGTCGAAGCGGTAGCTTGAAAGCATCACTTCATCGGGGTCGTAGACCGTCATACAGTTGTGGGAGATGGTACGTCTGTTGAAGTTTCTGTCAAGGGAGCTTGCCCACTGACCGCTACCCGAGTCACCCTGGGTGAGACGGCCTGTAACCTGATTGGTGAGATAACCCTTGTAGTAAATCTGGAATGAGCCGATATCGGGCTTGATATGAGCATCAAAGGTCTTTTCTCTACCCTGAACATACACGTGCATAGCATCGGATTCCATACCCATCTGCCAGTTGGTGCGGGCATACATCTGGGTAAGGGGGAAGCCTGATATATATGTGCGGGGGAGATTGTCACCCAGATCATACTTGCCCTTGAGATCATCTATGCCACCTCTGTAGAGGTTTCTTGCCATAAGGAAGTCAAAGGCATAGAGATAGGATGTGCTGTTGGAGCTGAGTGAAGAAACACCAAGTTGTTCAAGCCACTCGTTGTGGTAGACTGTGCCGTAGGGAGTGCCTGCAAAGAGGAACTGACCGAAGGAAGTGAGGTGAGAAAGGGAGTCATAGCCGATAGTTCTGTCGGGACCGTACTCACCTTCGTTTACGAATCTGCCGTAGGGGAGACGGGAATGGATGAATCGGAGGGGCACTCTTGAGAATCCCTCACCAAAAATCTCTTCAGGGTCATAACCCCAGCCTGCAAGGAGTATTGCCGCAAGGTACTCGGATTCAGAACGGATTCCCTCACCGTAGCTGGTGCCTGCAGGATGGTTACCCGACTGGAGGAAGTGGGCTCTTGCGGGGAATGAAATATTAAACACTCTGCCCGCGGTGGTGTTCCACATCTCGGGGAACTCGTCATATATAGCCGCACCGCACTGGAGCAGGTCACGATAGTTCTGGTACTCGTGCTGGTGACCGTAGATGTTACCGCCCTTTTCGGAGGGGTAGCCGTATTCCAACATAGTAGCCCACTCGGTGAGCTTGCCTATAAAGAATTCCTTTTCTTCCTCGGTGAGCAGGTCATAGTGCCAGTCATACATTACTGCCACGGCACACATAGCCGCACCAAGCAATCGGTGGGATGTAACAGAGGTGGACGACCAGTTCATAGTGTGCGCCCATATCTTTGTCCACTCGATGGTGTCTCTGCCGTACTGTATGGGGTCTTCCTGATTACCGCCCTTGATGTTTAACTTCATTGTGGCGGTATCGTTTAACAGATACACTAAAGACCTCGCCTTGATACCTGCAGAGATAGACTCTGCTGCGGTAGAGGTGGAGTTGCTTCTGTTATGAAGTCGTGGGAGATACTCCAGGGCATATTTGCTGGCTATTTTAGCATAATATCTCTTTGAATCCGCTTCTGTCTGGATGGCATTCCAGATGTGAGAGATTTCGTCTTTTTGTATAAACAGACGGGGATGACCTGCGGGAGGCACCACGTCTTCACCCTTGAAGGTAGCTTTGTCATACCATTCGGTATATGAACCGTCGGGAACGGAGTCCATCTCGGTGGGAGTCCACGCCAGATTGTCGGTAATGATGATTTTGTCAAAGCATCCTTGACTATTGAAGTGGGAGAAGAGGAAGTCTATTCTGCCTTCTTTAAGGACGAGGTTTCTTGCTGCTCTCCATTTGAATGCGTTGTTGCCCATGGCCACGATGCTTGCCTTAACCCAGCTGCTGCCACCGTCGGAGGAGCGGAACCAACCCACACCTAATGTGGTGGGGTTGCCCGTCACGCCATTTCGCACCCACATATTGTAGGTGCCGGGCCTTTCAACGTATAAAGACAACCTGAAATCCGGCAAAGAGTTTGCAACAGATGAAGGACTGGAACCTGTGGTGGTACCTGTCTCGGGATGGGCAGTATTACATTTCCAATAAAGCATTTTGCCGTTTGAAGCATAGGTAGAATCCGCCACATAGATATTGAATGCAGGGTTTACTACTGCAAGATCCTCTGCCTCAACCTCAAGGAAACCGTCTTTAACTACGAACTCATGGTCTACAGGGAATCTGCTCACATAGTTTTCGTCGGGAGTGGGTTCTTCGTCATCAGGGATATATTCCTCGTCGGTGGAGTGAACGAAGGTGTTGTTCACATTGGCTGCGGTGAAGAAGGTGTTGCGACGGGTGTATACGATAGTACCCGACACAGCTCTTATATAAGGAATCCACAGGTTCAGCTTATTGTTTGCCACATCATTCTGGCCGTTATCGTTAAGATACGGGATTTTGAAATTCTTGGTGACAAGGATATCGTTTATATAGAGGTCAATAGATTCGTTGTAGGTGTCAAAATAGAATTTGAATTCATACCACTGCTCAGTTGTGAACTTGATATCGGTGGGGGCATTGTTGATGTACAGGGTGCCGTCAATATCAATATACAGACTGTTGGGTGCGAGAGAGGTGGTTTGTTTAATATTATCGTCTATCAGTTCAAAACTGAAAAGGTTGACGGGCACGTAGGGCATGGAGCTGAAGAAAATACCGAATTTCAACTCCGTCAACTCGCCCGTTGCAAAGCTTTCTGTCAGGATGTTGGGGGTAGAACCGAGATTGGCACCCGGATTTTTGCGGAAGGCGAACATTGGCTCGACCCCGTATGTGTCGGTGGCCTCGTCATACTTGAGAAGCTTCTTTGCAAAATCGTAATTAGTCTGGATCTGGGTGGTAACGGCATTAGCCTTTACTGCCTCGTTGTACGTGTTGATGTATTCTTTATACTTAGCAGACGAGAGGGTGACGTAGGGTCTTGCGGTTGTGTCTTCACAAGGGTCCTCCAGACCGTTGGAATACACTTTGCCATCACCGCTTGCAGTGTAGCTGTAGCCGAAAATCTCAAAGGGTTTGGACACGGCAACTCGTCTGTTCTTGTTGTCATATACCCTTGCGGTAAAGCTGTTCTGACCTGCCTTTACGGGGAGAGCCACCGTGCCTTCAGTAAGGGATGCAGACACTGTAGCAGGATCAATCAACTCGTCATTGTTGAAATACCTCACGCTATATCCTACACCCACACTGGGCGCGGGGAACATAATCTTACCCCCTGCCTTTGCGTAGTCATTATCAGTAAAAGTTCGCATATCGTCAAATGAAAGGGGCAAAAACTCTTCCACAGACGGAGCAGAGGCAAAAACGGGCATGCAATTTAGCATCATCATAATTGCCACCAGATATGCCGTAAATTTCTTCATGGTATGACCTCCTTTAATATATATTCACATAAAAAAAGATTAAAATCATATAAATCCATATACATTATATAACAAAAGAAAGCTTATTACAATCCAAAAAACGAAAAGTTCACATATTTCTCAAAGTATAAAATGGTAGCAATATAGTGGATGTGAATAAAAATGTGGGATGCGAAATGCATCCGACATTTTACATTACTTGAATTAAGAAGCCTTCATTACAATACGCAAGGTCTTGTACTGGGCTCTGTATTCGGGGGTGAAGTTCACACCGTCTGTAAGATCCAAGGGGTTTACATATACTCTGCCATCAATCAGTTTGGGTGCGATGGAGAGGGTCTTGGATTTGCCGTTCAATGTGGCAGAGGTGCTGCCCACAGTGAATATAGCAGTATAGCTGCCATAGGTAGATTTAACGGTGATCTTGTTACCGCTATTTGCTTTGGTAACGGTTGCCTTGTGCATGGTGAAGAAATCATCCACACATACCATAGGTTTGCCATCAATCAACTTGGTGGGATAGGTCTGGTGACGGAATGTCTTCGCGCCGCCGTTATCACCTGTGGTGTAGATGTGGAAATCACCCATTCTGCCTGTTGTCATCTCGGGGTACTCAATCTTAGTGGGAGTACCGCTTGTGGCAACGGATATGGTGTATGTGCCGGGTTTACCCTTGAAGCAGAGTGCATTTTCTTCTGCGTCTACTTTGTAGAGGGTAGCACTGCCACTACCCGGTTTTACACTCCATAATCCTGCACCAACGTCAGTGAGAAGTACGCTCATATTACCGCCGTTATTGTTGTCGGGTACGGTGATGGTGAAGCTCTCGGTCATGGGAGAGCCGTTCTTTGCAAAGGTTACGAACTTGTCAAGAACTGTAACGCCAAGGAAGTTGGTATCTTCAAACTTTGTCATGGGCAAATCTGCATGACCGCCGTTAGCGTCAGTTACATACATAGCATGGAGGAAG
>JAZOWA010000056.1:0-3724 GCA_045659025.1 Clostridia bacterium | reverse complement strand
GATTATGGTCAGTATCTGCTTTCTATCGTAGAGGAGGAGTTCTAATGAAAATTTTAGTTACCGGTGGTGCCGGATTCATAGGTTCTAATTTTATATACTACATGCTCTCTGCACATCCTGATTACAAGATTGTTTGTCTTGATGCACTTACATACGCCGGCAATCTTGAAACCCTTGATGATGCAATGAAAAATCCTAATTTCAAATTCGTAAAAGGCGACATTGCTGATAGAGATGTTGTATTCCCTCTTTTTGAAGAAGAGAAGTTTGATATAGTAGTCAACTTTGCTGCGGAAAGTCATGTTGACAGATCTATCGAAGATCCCGGAGTATTCCTCCGCACCAACATACTGGGAACACAAACACTCATGGACGCATCCCGTAAGTATGGTGTAAAGAGATATCATCAGGTATCGACTGACGAAGTATATGGTGATCTGCCTTTGGACAGACCCGATTTGTTCTTCACCGAGGAGACCCCTATCCACACTTCAAGTCCATATAGCGCAAGTAAAGCAAGTGCTGATTTGCTCTGTCTTGCATATCACCGCACTTATGGCTTCCCCGTTACAATTTCCAGATGTTCCAATAACTATGGCCCCTTCCACTTCCCCGAAAAACTCATCCCCCTCATGATTGCCAATGCTCTTTACAACACGTCCTTACCCGTTTACGGGAACGGCTTGAATGTTCGTGACTGGCTCTATGTTGAGGATCATTGCTCCGCTATCGATCTTATAATTCACAACGGCAAGGTTGGTGAGGTTTATAACGTAGGCGGTCACAATGAGAAAACCAACATATACATCGTAAAGAAGATTCTTGAGCTTCTTGGTAAGGATGAATCCCTCATCACTTATGTGACAGACCGCAAAGGACACGATTTGCGATATGCCATTGACCCCACCAAAATCAAAAACGAACTTGGTTGGGAACCTGAAACAAAATTCGAGGACGGAATTGAAAAAACCGTTAAATGGTATCTCGAAAATCGCACCTGGTGGGAAAACATCCTCAACCGATAATCATTCAAAATTAAAAGACCTTTATTCTACCCAAAGAATAAAGGTCTTTTAGTATGTTTGTTTTACAATCAAATCACTTTATAGCCCTGTGCTTCAACGATGGATTTGAGAACATCATCAGCCACATCAGAAGTGAGTTTTACAATCGCAGTGCCAGATTCGTGACTAACGATTGCCTCGGCAACACCAGCGACACCTTCAAGTACCTGCTTCACTCTTCCTGAGCAATGAGGGCACATCATGCCTTCAATTTTAATTATTTTTTCCATAGCGAATTTGACTCCTTTATGATAATTTTTATTAAACAAATTAAGGCGAAGTGCGTTAGACACTACGCAAAAGCTGGACAAACTCATTGCAGCCGCACCAAACATCGGACTGAGTTCAAATCCGAAAGCAGGAATCAGCACTCCTGCAGCCACAGGGATACCGATGACATTATAAACAAAAGCCCAGAAAAGATTTTCCTTGATATTTCTCAATGTTGCTCGGCTCAAATTTATAGCATTGGATACATCGCTGAGACGATTTTTCATAAGCACGATATCCGCAGCATCGATAGCCACATCCGTACCTCCCCCGATAGCAACACCAATATCTGCCGCGACCAGTGCAGGAGCATCGTTGATGCCATCGCCTACCATAGCCACCTTGCCACGGGATTTGAGATCACGTATTACAGACTCCTTTCCAATTGGAGTAACACCTGCAAAAACCTCATCAATATCAGTCTTTTCCTTAACGGCATTAGCGGTCTTTTCATTATCGCCTGTTATCATAACCACTTTGATGCCCATTGATTTTAATTTACGTATTGCATCAACGCTATCCTGACGAATCTCATCAGCAACGGCTATTATGCCGAGAAGTTTGTTGCCTCTCGCAAAAAATACGGGAGTTTTGCCTTGCTTTGCCAACGCATCCGCAGTAGATACCACATCAGACAATTCCGCGTATCCCGACACGAAATTGAAGTTGCCACCTACCACCATTACACCCAATACGTCTGCAGACAAACCATTTCCCGAAAACACATTGAAATTATCACATTCAGCACAGGGAATATTCTCATCTTTTGCCCTGCTGACAATCGCCCTGGCAATAGGATGTTCACTTTTGTTCTCAAGCGAAAATGCGATAGACAAAAGTTCTTTTTCACTTATATCATCCGCGGTTATAATATCAGTAACCGCAGGAGAACCTTTGGTGATCGTACCGGTTTTATCAAGGGCGACAATATCGGTTTTACCTGCACACTCAAGGGCAGAGGAACTTTTGAATAAGATGCCAGATCTTGCCCCTACTCCATTGGCAACCATTATAGCCACAGGAGTAGCAAGACCGAGGGCACAAGGACAACTTATAACAAGCACGGATATACCTCTTGTGAGAGCAAAACCAAATTCCGCGTCGCACAGCAACCATACAATAAAGGTTACTGCCGCAATCGCTATTACGATAGGAACAAACACACCTGAAATCTTATCAGCTATTCTTGCAACGGGTGCCTTTGTGGCGGTGGAATCAGTAACGATTTTAATGATTTGTGATAAAAGTGTATCGGCTCCCACATTAGTAGCCTTGCACTTAACATATCCGAATTTATTAATTGTAGCGGCGGAAACAGGGTCCCCTTCCTCCTTATCCACAGGTATTCCCTCACCCGTTATAGCGGATTCATCTACCGCACAATGCCCTTCTATAATTATGCCATCCGCAGGAAAAGCAGTGCCAGACTTAACTATAAACACATCACCCACACGGATATCATCTGCGCCTACTATTTTCTCTTTTCCATCAACTAAGATTATTGCCGTTTTGGGAGCCAAGTCCATGAGACCTCTTACTGCACTTGTGGTTTTTCCTTTTGAATATGCCTCCAAAGTCTTACCAAAGGTTATAAGCACCAGAATCATAGCAGCAGACTCAAAATACAACCCGTGAAGGCCTGAAACGGCAAGATGGGTATCGTTTGCCGAAACGGCATTTGCGATGTTATACACGCCATAAAGGCTGTATAAGAAGGATGCTCCCGACCCCAAAGAAACCAGGGTGTCCATATTGGGAGAATTATTTAATATGCCTTTATAACCGTTTATAAAGAATTTGCGATTTATCAATATAACAGCAAACGACAGTACGAACTGCAGCAAAGCAATCACCAAGGGATTGTTTGCAAAAAACCTCGGCACAGGCAAGTGAAACATTGTATGACCCATAGCAAAATACATAAGAAACGGGAGAAAAACAAGGGATAGATAAAGCCTTTTCTTTAGAGATTTGATTTCTCTTTCCTCAACAGACTCATCTTCAACTGCAAGAGGCGTTCTTTCGCCCTTGACAGACGCGCCATAACCTGCATTCTCCACAGCGGTTGTGACTGCTATAGTATCTGCATCTCCCTCAACAATCATTGAATTCGTGAGCAGATTTACAGAGCAATTTATGACACCATCAACCTGAGATACGGCCTTCTCTACCCTTGCAACGCAAGCGGCACAGCTCATACCCGTTATATTGTATTGTGTCATATATATCACTCCTTTGCACTAAATTACTGTCACATCAATTATATACCCCTATTCAGAGGGGTGTCAATGCTTTTATAACAAGCAAATCCCCGTGTCATCATCAAACACGGGGACACGATCATTCTGCCGATTTTTGTTCTTTGAAGTTTTTCTCTGAACGAATAAAGG
>JAZOWA010000055.1:0-48753 GCA_045659025.1 Clostridia bacterium | reverse complement strand
TTTGATGTCCGTGCACATCGTAGGGGAGGGGTTCCATCCCCTCCCGATTGTTGCAATCCCCTTGCGGAGGGCGCAGAGACCTCCCCTGTAAGTTTTCATATGGTATGCCCGTAGGGAATGGCGGTTTCCGACATTCCGTTTGATGTCCGTGCACATCGTAGGGGAGGGGTTCCATCCCCTCCCGATTGTTGCAATCCCCTTGCGGAGGGGCGCAGAGACCTCCCCTGCTATTCATGTATATTGCCTTGTGGTATCCCCCCTTTTGCCAATATCTCTTTTTTACAGTTGTGTTACAATACGGTTAAAATTTAGCAAAAATGAACTATTGAAATCAATAAAAATACATTGTAAAATGTATTTGTAGACTTATCCTAAAAATATTGTCTATTATTATGCAGGTAATCATTTCGGGTTACATACTATCCCTTTAGTTTACTGCAAATGCTCGGCATTGTTGGGTTTCCGTGGCGTCAGATAATGACGGGTGCGGATATGCGTCCCCCTGACGATAGCTATAATTTGCGGTTTGAAAAGGGTAAGAATCAACCCCTTTTGTTTGCTATGCATTATTCGAATGTGGTTATTTTAATGTAACGGCATAGCTTTGCTGTACCCATTTTTAAGAAAAACATTCGGTTTTTATTAAGTTTAGAAAGGAAGTTTATAGAATGAAAAGATTTTTGTCACTTCTTTTGACAGCAATGATGATTTTCTCTTGCGTGTCTTTCACTGCTTCCGCTGAAGAAACAGGTACCGAGACTGTAGAGCCCGCAGCTCCTGCGTTCGCTCTCTTTACTGGTAACAGAGGCCTCACCATGGAGAGCCCCAATGCCATCGCCGGCACCAAGATTCTTTTCACCGTTCCCGGTGCAGATGCAGTTTACTACAATAATGGTACACCCATTACCGCTACAGCAGGTATGGCAGCAGACACTGTTGCAGTAGATGTTGTTGCAGGTATCAACAAGTACACCGCAGTAGCCGGTGGCACTACTTATGGCCCCATCACTATCTATGGTTACACACCCGTTAACGACGGTACTGTTATCGGTGCAAACGTAGGTAAGGGCGGTACTGTTAACGTTGGTTCCGATGCAGAGTTGCTTGAAGCAAGCCCTGCAGAGCTTGCTAACCTTATCGATGCAGGTCACCCCTACGCATACAAAGTAGGCAGCACAGATACAGCAGTTAAGTACAAAATGTCTTCCGGTATGAAGAGCAGATCCCACTACGCAGCAGCTCTCGGCTTCTATGTAGATGGCACACTTGCTGAAGCAGTTATG
The DNA here is from genome assembly GCA_045659025.1 of Clostridia bacterium. Lineage (GTDB taxonomy): Bacteria > Bacillota > Clostridia > UMGS1810 > UMGS1810 > SIG455. The sequence goes on along the minus strand of JAZOWA010000055.1, from coordinate 47,470 downwards.
GAAGAGAGACCTATCGTTCCTGCTGAGCCCACAGAGCCCGAAGCTACTCCCGTAGACGAGCCCGCAGGTGAGCCCACAGACGAGCCCACAGAGCCCGAAGCTCCCACAACCGAATGGGTTGAGGTGGTTCCTGCTGAGTACTTCAGACTCTACTGTGCACAGAACTCCGGTAACCCCTACCTCGCAGTATTTGTTGGTCCTAAGAACCACCTTTATGTAAGAGGTTACAGCGAGACAGGTTTCGGTACAGACACAGGCGTTGAAATTACTCCTAACGTATGGCACGATCTCGGTATCGCTATTTCCTGGAATATCGATACAATCGCCAGCATCTACGTTGACGGTCAGCTCGTTGTTAAGACTAACATCAAGAGCCCCGGCTACGTTACAAACGGCACAATTTCTGACAGATGGTATCACTACCCCGCAATCTGCGCAGCAGGTAAAGGTTACATTGGTGAGCCCACATCTGCTCCCGTATTTGCTGAGTTCCCTGTAAGAACAAGCTCAAAAGATTCTTCCGTTACTTATAAATTGGCAGTTAACAGAAACGAAACTGTTAACCTCCCCTCAGCTTCTATCACAGCTGAAGAAGATGAGAACACAGTTACTTTCTCTGCTAACATCCCTGCAGAGCTTGCAGGCGCAGAAGCTAAGATCCTCGTTAACGGTGCTGTTGCAAACACAACCGCTAACGGTGAGAAGACAATTATCCTCTCTAACGTGGCTATCGAGAACGCAGAGGTTGTTGCTGCTATCGTAGACGCTCAGGGTAACATCCTCACAGGTTTCAAAGGCGAGCCCATCGTATCTGCTCCCATTACAATGAACATCGCTGTTCAGGGTATTGAGCCCATCATGAGCGACGTTGAATTTTACGCAGTTAAGGGTAAAGGCCTTGGCGAATACCCCTACGCTGTTGAAGGCAGCAAGGTACTCGTTGTTCCTCCCACAGCTGTTAACTTTGATGAAGCTACAATGCACATTGCATACTTCAGCGGTACAACTGATGTTACTGCTTCTACAGTAGCAGGTCCCTTTGCAGGCACAGTTGCAGTTCCCGTTGTTGCAGGTGCTGAATATCTCACTGCAAAAGTTGTTGACACTGCAACAGGTACAGTTCTTGCAGATACCAATGAACTTCCCCTCCGCACCATTTCTCTCACAGCAGGTGAGGAAATCAATGCATTCACTGCTAAAGCAAGCAACTTCACAAACGTAACCGATACTCTTACCGCTGATCTCGCAAGCGAAGACGCAGCAGTTAAGGCTAAAGCAGAAGCTCTTCTCGCCGGTGACCGTGTAGTTTACCAGACCAAGGCTACTGCTGCTAACTCCGGTGCTCAGCTCAAATCCTTCGTAACAAAGGCAGCCGGTGAAGCTACAGGTCACACTTCCTCAGCTTACACCGATGCTCTTGAAATCTCTTACGATTTCTATCTTGACGAAGCATTCGCTGCAAGAGAAGGCGACGCTAACTTCTATATGTTCGGCTTCAACATTGACGCAAGTGCTGCTCTCAAAGCACTCTTCGGTTCTACCGCAGGTATAAACCGTATGGGTTCTTACTACAGAGTATTCAAAGCTGAAGGTTCTTCAGATATGTATGTTTACGCAAGTGGTGTTTCCACAGGTGTTAAGGTTGAGACCGGCAAGTGGTACAATGTAACCTACTACATTGATGCTCACACCAACAGAGTAGACTTCTACCTCGATGGCGTACTCATCAGCAAAGCAGGCGTACAGGGTAATGGTTCTGTATTCGACCTTGACAAACAGGTTGTATACGCTCTTGCTCCTTACTCCGGCGCTACCGGTGGTTACAACAACGAAGCTTACTTCTCAAATGCAACCATCAATGCCACAAGAGAGTACTCATTCGCTCCCTCTATCTATGCGGTAGCTGATGACGCAGCTGATACACTCACAGTTACAGTAAGAGATATCGACACTTCAAAGCAGTCTGCATACCTCTTCTTGAACGGTGCACAGTTCCCCACAGCAATCCCCTTCACAGGTGACACATTCGTACTTGAAGGCCTCACAGGCTACTCTAAGGTATCTGTTGCTATCGTAGAAGACGGTGCTGTTGCAAAAGGTTTCTTCGGTGACGATCTCCAGACCTTCACCTTCGCTATGACAGATGCTGAGACTACAGAAGCTGTTTCCAATGGTGTAATCACCGCTGACAAAGCTGCATTCACTCTCGTTAAGAGAAACATTGCAGAAGCAGATCTTGCAAAAATCAGCATCATCACCATCAAAGAAGATGGCACAATCGCTGTAACTCCCTTCGCTTTCGAAGAGGCAGATGAGTATAAATTAGTTGAAATCGCAGAAGAAGGTCTTGCAAAAGTATTTGTATGGAACCTCGGCGATCTCAGAGCGCTTGGCAAAGCCATTGCAAAATAATTCCGCATCTGCGGACAGGTGAGAGAACCTCACCACAATCTAAAGCACAAAACCCTCGTCGGTAATATGCCGACGGGGGTTTTTAATTGCTTTGCAAATGATGCTGTGCTTTGCAAATGATGTTGTGCTTTGTGCAAGCACAATTTCCTCCACAAGACGGCATATCAAAAACGAACTATTGAACAAACCCTCCGTTGGGTGTAAAATGTATATGTATAAATATAATATCATGAGATGTTATGCCTAATTTTATATTATTTCCACGGAAAGGAAGTTAATAAATGAAAAGATTCTTATCAATTCTCGTTGTTATGACGATGGTTCTTTCTTGTGTTACCATCACCAACGTGTTTGCCCAGGCGGGCGCTCTCACCCTTTATGGTACCACTGCCAATGAGGGAAGCCCCTCTGCCGTCTCGGGTACAAAGGTGCTCCTCAATATCCCCGCTGACGGTGCGGTATTTTATAATAACGGCACACAGATTACCGCCGAGGCAGGTATTGCGACAGGTACTGTGGCAGTCCCTGTGAATGACGGTATGAACAGATACACCGCAGTAGCAGGTGGTGTTACTTATGGTCCCGTTGGCATCTATGGTTACCGCCTTGTTTATAAAAATATCGGTGCAAATATTGGTAAGGGCGCAGGAGACGACTCTGTTGCAAAGTCCGCTACCCTGTGGGAGACTAACCCCGAGGGCATCACCAACCTCATCGATGCTAACCATCCCTTTGCGCTTCAGGTGGCATCTGATTCTGATATTGCTCATAAGTTCTCCAAGGATATGAACAAAAAATCAACTCTTGCCGTGGGCTATGGTTTCTACATTAACGGCACAATCACATCCACTGACACTCCTTTCCGTATCTATAATGGCCAGAGATCCGCTTCATCCAACAGCGTATATTTCAGCGCCTTCGTCGGACCTGATAACCACCTTTATTTAAGAGGTATCGGTCAGTCCGATATGGGTGACGATACAGGTATCGTTATCACTCCCAACGTATGGCACGATTTTAACATCTTCAATTCCTGGAAGGATTCCGACTTGTTTGACGTATATATTGACGATATGCTGGTTGCCCGCGTAGATGCAAAGAAGGGTACATCCACCGATTCATACTACTCTTACCCTGCCAACGGCGGTAGCGGTAAGGCCTTTATAGGTAACGGTGTATCAGGCTCCACCTTCTCACATTTCCCTGTTAAACTCAGCTCAGGTACCACCGCAATGGCAATCATCAGAAACGACACCATCAATCACCCCACAGTATCTATCGCGGATGGCGGTGAGGTTAACACCGTTTCCGTATCAACCAATATCCCCGCAGAACTTGCAGGTGCAAGCGTAAAGATTTTCGTTAATGGTCAGGAAGCAAGGACTATGGCTACCGACAACAAGCAGATAATCCTCTCCGATGTGGCTATCCCCAATGCTGCCGTTACAGCGGTGATGGTGGATTTCACAGGGGAGCAGATTATAGGCATGAAGGGTACGGCTATTGCCTCTGAACCCCTCACAATGAATATCGCGGTTCAGGCGATTGAGCCTATGCTCAGCGCTCTTACCCTTTACGATACTGCAGGTCTTGACTTTGCCGACTACCCCTATGCCGTTGCAGGCAACAAGGTAATCGCCTACACCCCTCAGGTTGTTAATATGGACGAGACCACTCAGCATGTGGCATATTTCTGCGGTGATACCAACGTAACCTCAGGCGTGGTTGCAGGTCCCTTTGCAAACACAGTTGCAATCCCCGTTGTAGAGGGAGGAACGACCCTTTCCGTTAAGGTGCTTGAAAATGCCACCGGCAACGTGTTGGCCGAGAGTAACCAGATCACCCTTTATGCTCAGTCGCTTACAGCAGGTACTGTGTCTGATGCTTTTACCATAAGATCCACCCCCTTCAAAAACGTTACCGACACTGTTACCGCGGATCTTTCCAGCGAGGACCCTGCTGCAAAGGCAAGGGCAGAGCGAATCCTCGAAGGCGGTCGCACAGTATATAACTCCACCCGTGATGCGGCAAACTCAGGCACACAGATCAAGTCCTACATTACTGCCAAGGCCAAGAAGGCAACGGGCCACACCTCTGAGGGATACACAGACGCCCTTGAGGTTTCCTATGATTTCTATATTGACGAGGAATTTGTGAATATGGAGGGTGATGCCAACTTCTACATCTTTGGTATCAATATCGAGTCCAGCGCAACCCTCGGTTCATCAGGCGGTATTTCCCGTCAGGGTACATACTACAAGGTGTCAAAATCCAATATGCACCTTATCATCGGTAATAAAGATACCGGCATCGTAATAGAGCCTAACAGATGGTACAGCGCCACCTACTATATTGATGCAAGAAGTGACCGCATAGACTACTATCTGGACGGTGTGCTTATCACCAAGGCAAATGCTCTGGGCACAGTATCCAGAGACCTCGATAAATACGTGGTATATGTCCTTGCCCCCTATTCGGGTTCGTCAGGCGCATACAACCACGTGGCATACTTCTCAAATGCTACTATCAATTCCGACAGGAGATACTCCTACGTGCCTTCTGTATCTGTTTCGGCAGATGATGAGGCAGACATCCTCACCATCACAAGACGTGACCTCACCGACGACACCCCCGTATATCTTTACAACAACGGTGTCAAAGGTGACGAACCCCTTTACTTTGGCGATAGTGACACTATCGAGATTCCCGTTTACGGCTTTGCAGACCTCAGTGTAGCGGCCGCCCAGCCCGACGGCACATATATCAAAGGCATCTTTGCCGATGACATCGCCAGTGACACCGTGTCCTTTACGGATTCAACTATTGAGGATGTTGTCACCGGTGTTCAGTTCACCGATACGGGTGTGACCCTTGGCTTGCTCAAGAGCAACATCCCCGAACTGTTCAGAGAGAGACCCGTAAGCATCATCACCGTATTTGCAGACGGCTCCATCAACATAGTTCCCTTCTCCTTCAGCGATGGTGCAAATCACGAATCCGCCACCGTAGAGGGGGAGAATATCGTGAAGGTAATGGTATGGAACCTTGGCGGATTAAGAGCCCTTAACGAGCCGATTTACAGAGACTGACATATAAAAACCCGTGAGTGAACGGCGGTGCCCCTTAGGGATAAATTGGTTTTGGCTTGCCGTTTTCCGTTAATAGTGCGCAAAAAATGCAGACATACGTCAGTATTGTCTGCATTTTTTTACTTCTCTGAATCGAAAAACATCTGATCCAAAACTGCTTTGCACTCAAAAATCCCGATTATGAACGCTCCGCACGGAAAAGAGCCGAAGGGATCCTGACGGATTTCAAGGCCTTTTGACAAAGTCATGTGCCATAATCGTGTTTTTTGAGTATTTCCTCCCTAAGGAGCACCGCCGATTCACGACTTTTTTGTTTGCCCTCGGCGCGGAGAAGCAAAGTCCGTTATGCTCCGGTTTCCCTTCCGGAAAACCATCCGCCCACTTCCTTGCTTCTCCTCTTCCGCAAAAGGTCACGCTCAAGTCGGCTACTTGCTTGCAAGCGCGCTCGTGACGCCTTTGTTTCGCTACCAACCTTTCGCGGTGCAAAACCCATATGGCATGCCCGTAGGGAATGGCGGTTTCCGACATTCCGTTTGACACCTAAGGGTATCGTAGGGGAGGGGTTCCATCCCCTCCCGATTGTTGTGGTTCCTTGCGGAGGGGCGCAGAGACCCGCCCCTGCGTTTTCTGCCATAATTATTCATCATTCATTATTCATTTTTTCTCTTGCAACGGGGAAGAAAATGCGATATACTATAATGTGGTAATATATAATGCACATATTATACTTGCAGAAAGGTTGATATACAGATGAAATTATCAAAGTATCTTGCTCCCACGTTAAGAGACGTGCCTGCCGAGGCGGAGATCACCAGCCATCAGCTGATGCTCCGTGCAGGTCTTATGAGAAAGCTGGCTTCCGGTGTGTACTCATACCTGCCTCTTGGCTTCCGCGCTCTTAAGAAGGTAGAGGCCCTTGTGCGTAAGGGTATGGATTCCCACGGTGCACAGGAGCTTCTTATGAGTGCCCTTCTCCCCAAGGAATACTATGAGGAATCGGGCAGATGGGAAGTGTTTGGCGAGGATATGTTCCGTCTTAAAGACAGAGGCGGCAGAGATTTCTGCTTAGGCCCCACCCACGAGGAAATCTTCACCGACACAGTTAAGAACAACATCCACTCCTACAAGCAGTTGCCCGTTACTTTGTATCAGATACAGACCAAGTACCGTGACGAACGTCGTCCCCGTTTCGGCGTTATCCGCAGCCGTGAGTTCATTATGAAGGACGCATACAGCTTTGACCGTGATCAGGCAGGCCTCGATGCATCCTATGACAATATGTATAAAGCATACTGCTCCATCTTTGATTCCATGGAGCTTGACTACCTCGCAGTTGATGCGGATTCAGGCGCAATGGGCGGCAGTGGTTCACAGGAGTTTATGGTGAAATCCGATATAGGTGAGGACACCATTGCATACTGCACCTGCGGTTACTGTGCTAACGAAGAGAAGGCACAGTGCGTAGCAGGCACTCCCGATTCATCCGAGATGAAGGAATTAAATAAGATTCACACTCCCAACAGCCGTACTATTGACGAGCTTGTGGAGAGCCTCGGCACTACTGCTCAAAGCTTTGTGAAGACTTTAATCTATCGTGCGGACGATAAGCTCGTTGCCATTATGCTCCGTGGTGACAGAGAGGTCAACGAGACCAAACTCAAAAACCACCTCGGCGCCCTTGAGATAGAACTTGCCGCTGCAGATGACGTGGTAAGAGTGACCGGTGCTCCCGTAGGCTTTGCAGGCCCCGTAGGACTTAAAGAGAAGATTACACTGCTTGCCGATAGTGAAGTGGCAGGTATGCGCAACTTTATTGTAGGCGCTAACGAAGGCGACTACCACTTTGAGAACGTAAATATTGAGAGGGACTTCACTCCCGATTTCGTAGGCGATTTCCGCAATATCACCGAGGGTGATGTGTGTCCCGTATGCGGTAAGGCAGAGATCAAGACCTGTCGTGGTATTGAGGTTGGCCATATATTCAAGCTCGGCACCAAGTACTCCGAGGCAATGAACTGCACAGTACTTAACGAGAACGGCAAAGACCAGACACTCATTATGGGTTGCTATGGTATCGGTGTTTCCAGATGTCTTGCTGCAATTATAGAACAGCACTCCGATGAGAACGGTATCATCTGGCCCATGAGCGTTGCTCCCTATCACGTGGCGGTTATCCCCGTAAATGTTAAGGACGAAGCACAGTCTGCACTTGCAGAGGAGATTTATAACGAGCTCACCGCAAAGGGTATCGAGGCAGTCCTTGATGACAGAGACGAGCGCGTAGGCGTTAAGTTCAAAGACGCCGACCTTATCGGCTATCCCTTGCGCATCACCGTAGGTAAGAAGGCGGGCGAGGGCATAGTAGAGTACAAAGAGCGCAAGGGCGGAGATATGGTAGAACTTTCCGTAGCCGACGCTATTGCAAAAGTTGTAGATGCAGTAAAGGAGAAATAAACTATGAGTGGTAAAATCAGAACAAGATTTGCTCCCAGCCCTACGGGTTATATGCATATAGGCAATTTGAGAACTGCTCTTTATGCGTATCTCCTCACCAAGCACGATGGCGGTGACTTTATCCTTCGTATAGAGGATACCGACCAGGAGAGATATGTAGAGGGCGCGGTTGACGTAATATACAAGACCATGAAGGACACAGGCCTCATCCACGACGAGGGCCCCGACGTAGGCGGTGACTACGGCCCCTATATCCAGAGCGAACGCAGGGGCATGTATAAAGAATATGCCGAGCAACTGGTAGAGCTTGGCGGTGCTTACTATTGCTTCTGCGATAAGTGCAGACTTGACAAGCTCAAAGAGGCACAGACCGCCAAGGGTATCACTCCCAAGTATGATGGCTACTGCAAGGGCCTCTCCAAAGAGGAAATTGCCGAGAAGCTGGCCGCCGGAGTGCCTTATGTAATCCGTCAGAAGATTGACCCCCACGGCAAGACCACCTTCCACGACGAGATTTTCGGTGACATCACCGTAGAGAACGCGGTGCTTGACGAGAACGTATTGCTCAAGTCCGACGGTCTCCCCACATATAACTTTGCAAATGTAATTGATGACCACCAGATGAACATCACCCATGTTATCCGTGGTAATGAGTATCTGTCATCAACTCCCAAATACAACCTCATCTACGAGGCATACGGCTGGGATATTCCCAAGTACATCCACGTATCCCCCGTTATGAAGGATTCAGGTAAGAAGCTCAGCAAACGTGATGGCGACGCATCTTATGAGGACTTTATCAATAAGGGTTATCTCAAAGAGGCGATTGTTAACTACGTAGCACTTCTCGGCTGGTCACCCGGTGGCGAGCAGGAGATATTTACCATGGATGAGCTCGTTGCCAACTTCTCTGTAAGCGGTATCAGCAAATCCCCCGCTATCTTTGATGAGAAGAAGCTTGCCTGGATGAACGGCGAGTACATCCGCAAGATGACTCCCGAGGCCTTTGCCGCAGAGGCAATGCCCTATATCAAAAAGGCGGTTAAGAGGGAAGATGTGGACTTTGATGCTATCTGCACCCTTCTCCATGCCAGAGTAGAGAAATTTACCGACATTGAGGAACAGCTCACCTTCGTAGATGCTCTTCCCGAGTATGATAACGAACTCTACACCCACAAGAAGATGAAGACCAACCCCGAGAACTCCCTTGAATCCCTCAAGGCCACCTTGCCCGTGTTGGAAGGTATAGAGGACTGGACAATGGAAAATATCCACAACGCCCTCTTTGAACTCATTGAGAAGATGGAAGTTAAGAACGGTATCATCCTCTGGCCTCTCCGTGTTGCGGTAAGCGGACTCCCCTTTACTCCCGGTGGCGGTGTGGACCTTGCGGCAATCCTTGGCAAGGACGAGACTATCGCAAGGGTTAAAAAAGGCATAGAAAAACTGTCATGAGCGCGATTTTTACATTCCTGATGATTGTGGCCGACCAGATAACAAAGTGGCTCACAATCCGATTTTTGGCCTCGGGGAGCAGTGTGGAGGTTATACCCCGCATCCTCTCCCTCACTTATGTGGAAAACCGCGGTGCCGCCTTTGGCATCCTTGCAGGTGCAAGATGGTTCTTCATAGCGGTCACTGCGCTGGTGGTGGCAGCCCTCATAGTGTACGGCATTATCAAAAAGCCCGCCTCGGTTCTTTATAAGATATCCGCCCCCCTTATAATCGCAGGTGCTGTGGGTAATCTTATAGACAGAGTGTTCCGAGGGTTCGTGGTAGATATGATAGAGGCCACCTTTATCGACTTCCCCGTATTCAACGTGGCGGACTGTTGCGTAGTAATCGGCTCGGTGCTTTTCTGCCTGTATATTCTGAAAGATAATTAAATTAAAAGGTCGCAGTGGTTTTCACTGCGACCTTTAGTCTTTTTTGTAAAAGCAACCACAATAATCGGGAGGGGATGGAACCCCTCCCCTACGATACCCCTTAGGTATCAGGCGGAATGTCAGAAACCGCCATTCCCTACGGGCACACCATATGAAAACTTGTAGGAGGTCTCTGCCCCCTCCGCAAGGAACCACAATAATCGGGAGGGGATGGAACCCCTCCCCTACGATGTGCACGGACATCAAACGGAATGTGGGAAACCGCCATTCCCTACGGGCACGCCATATGAAAACTTGTAGGAGGTCTTTGCTCCCCTCCGCAAGGAACCACAATAATCGGGAGGGGATGGAACCCCTCCCCTACGATGTGCACGGACATCAAACGGAATGTGGGAAACCGCCATTCCCTACGGGCACACCATATAGGTTTTATACCGCACAATAAAAGGCAGAAACGAAATCAATCGTTTCTGCCTTGTGTTTTATTCGTATTATCTTATGCTTCGTAGAATGCCTTGTAGCCTTTGTATGACATATAGGTATCTGCCTTTGAGGTGATTTCAAAGGGTGCGTGCATGCAGAGTACGGGAGTACCAACGTCGAGTACATCCACATCAAGCTTGGCGATATACTTGGCTACCGTGCCGCCACCGCCCTGAGCAACTTTGCCCAGCTCGCCTGCCTGCCATGTTACGTTGGCACTGTCAAAGATGCGACGGATCTTGCCTACAAACTCGGCACTTGCATCGGATGTGCCACCCTTACCGCCGCTGCCTGTGTATTTGCTCATTGCAATACCGTTGCCGAGGAAAGCGGTGTTCTTTTTCTCAAACACGTTCTTGTAGCATACGTCATAAGCAGATGTAACGTCACCTGAGAGGCAACTTGATGCGCTCATTGCACGGCGGATATCCATATCGGAGCAGGTGCCCTTTACTTTCTCTATAAGCTCGCCGATGAAGTTCTCCAAAAATCTTGACTGCATACCTGTGTTACCGTCAGAGCCGGTCTCCTCTTTATCTGCAAGGAAGCAAACCGCTGTGGTTGCGATATCACCAAGTTCAAAGATTGCCTGCAGGCTGGCGTAAGCACACACTCTGTCATCCTGACCGTATGCACCGATCATTGATCCGTCAAGACCTACTGTTCTTGCCTTGATTGAGGGCACTATCTCAAGCTCTGCGCTGAAGAAATCCTCTTCCTCAAAGCCGTACTTGTCTTTAAGAAGCTCTGTTATAACGTCTTTTACGTTCTTGTCCTCATCATCGTGGGGCATAGAGCCGATAAGGAGATCAAAATTCTCGTGGGGGTAAGCATCAATGAGCTTCTTGCCCTTCTGGTCACCTGCAAGGTGGGGGAGAAGGTCTGTGAAGGTGAATACGGGGTCACCCTCATCCTCGCCGATATTTACATTCACTGTCTTACCATCGCCTGTTACTACCACACCGATAAGTGACAAGGGCATTGCCACCCACTGATGAGGTCTTACACCGCCGTAGTGGTGAGTCTCAAACAGAGCAAAACCGTTATCTTCATAAAGGGGATTCTGCTTGAGGTCGAATCTGGGGCTGTCTATATGGGATGCCACGATGTTTACACCCTTTTCGGGGGAAGCGGTACCCACCTTGGCAAGCACGATATTCTTGCCTCTGTTAATCTTATATACCTTGTCGCCTGCTTTGAGTGAGGAAACAGTTGCAATATCCACATATCCCTGTGCCTTTGCCATCTCCTCGGTAACCTCTACACAAAGACGCTCTGTCTTACAGTCGTCCAGGTATTTCATATAGCCGTCATTGTAAGCCATTACGGCTTTCTTGTCTGCGTTTTTCCACGCGTTTGCCATTTTGTATCATCCTTTCGCCCTTAAAGGGTATTGTTTATAAAATTGATGCACATAGTGCAAGAACTCATTTTACGACGCCGTCAATTGACACGGCGGCCAACGACCGCAGGAAGCAGACGGCTTCGGGGATTTGCAAAATCCCGTACGTGTCAATTATACTCCTTTATTACAGAAAATGCAACGACAACAAAAAAATTTGAAAAAATCTTTTTTTGCTATTGAAATTCTGTGAAAATGTGGTATAATGAACATAATCAAAGAAAAATAAAAACTATTGCTACACGCAATCGAGGAGGAAAATATATGTTAGTCAATATGAACGAAGTACTTAAACCCGCTCAGAAGGGTAAGTATGCAGTAGGTCTTTTCAACGCAGTTAACTTAGAGCTTGCCCGTGGTATCATCAATGCCGCAGAGTGCTCACGTTCACCCGTTATTATGGGTACTGCCGAAGTGCTTCTTCCCTATGGTCCCCTTGAGGAGGTTTCTTACTACCTTATCCCCATGGCAAAGAAGGCATCTGTTCCCGTTGTTGTTCATCTTGACCATGGTCTTAACTACGATACCTGTGTGAAAGCATTGGAACTCGGTTTTTCATCCGTAATGTACGATTGCTCTACTGATACATACGAGGAGAACGTTCGCAAAGTTAAGGAGATGGCAGACCTTGCCCACTCCTACGGCGCTACCATCGAGGGTGAGCTCGGTCACGTTGGTGACAACGAGGGCTCTGCAGAGGGTTCTGACCACCTTGAAGATCCTTCCAAGTTCTTCACCGATCCCTCTCTTGCAAAGGATTTCGTAGAGAAAACCGGTGTTGACGCCCTTGCTATCGCAGTAGGTAACGCTCACGGCGCATACAAACTCCCCCCCAAACTCGATTTCGAGAGAATCCGCACCATCGCAAAGACTGTTGACGTTCCGTTGGTACTCCACGGCGGTTCAGGTCTTACTGATGCAGACTTCCGTCAGGCTATCCAGGAAGGTATTGCAAAGGTTAATATCTTCACCGATATCAATATTGCCGCTGTTAAGGCAGAGTTCAAGAAGTTCTCCAGCATGGACAAGGGCGTAATCGACCTTATCCCCGCAGCAGTTGAGGCTGTTAAGCAGGAGACTCTCAAGAAGATGAAACTCTTCTCCTCCGACGGTAAGGCAGACAACACCATTGCAAAGAGCTCATCCCCTGATAACATCGACCTTATCACCAAGCTCGTTGCGGCAGAGATTGCAAAGTACATGAATAAATAATTCACTCTATACCCCGACAAAGCGTCGGGGTATTTTATTGTTGAAAATACATGTCTGATATGATATACTTTATGGGTAAATGAATTTGAAAAAGAGGTATATATATGAGCAAAGTATTTACAAAAGCAAAGATTATTCTCCCCAAATCGGGTGCAGATATGAGCAAGTGGAGTGTGGTTGCCTGCGACCAGTACACCTCCGAACCGGAGTACTGGCAGAAGGCAGACGAGTATGTGGGTGATGCACCCTCAATGCTCCGACTGGTGCTTCCCGAGGTTTATCTTGAAGCCGAGGATGTGGCAGACCGCATTTCTGCTATATGTGACACCATGGACAAATATCTTGCAGACGGCACCCTCACCGAGAGCGCACCCTCTTATATCTATATTGAGCGCACTCTTGCAAACGGTAAAGTGCGCAAGGGCATAATCGGTGCGGTTGACCTTGAGAGATACGATTATTCCAAGGGATCAAAATCCGCTATCCGTGCCACCGAGGGCACTATATTGGAGCGTATTCCCCCCAGAGTAAGAGTGAGGGAGAACGCATCCCTGGAATCCCCCCACATTATGATACTTATTGACAATGACGCCTGCGACATCATTGAACCGCTGGCAGATAAGAAGGCAGACTTTGACACCGCTTATGATTTCAGCCTTATGGCAGATTCGGGCGCGCTCAAGGGCTACTTCCTCTCCGATGAGGCGGGTGCAGAGATTGAATCGAAGTTAGACGAGCTTTGCGATATTGATAAATTCAATGCCAAATACGGCACCGCCGAGGAGTACCCCCTTGCCTACGCAGTAGGTGACGGCAACCACTCCCTCGCCACCGCCAAGGCCTGCTGGGAAAACCTCAAGGCCAAGGGGGCGGATGTGAATACCCACCCTGCAAGATACGCCCTTGCAGAGATTGTGAACCTCCACGATGCATCTTTGGAGTTTGAGCCCATTCACCGAGTGGTGTTCGGCATTGATGAGGCGGATTTTGTATCCTTCCTCGCATCAAAGGGTGTGACCGAGTGTGAAAAGAGCGATTGCGGTCAGGTGTTTGAACTTGTCAAGGGTGAGGACAGCAAATTCCTCAAAGTAGGCGCCCCCACCGCCAATATCACCGTAGGCAGTGTGCAGAACCTCATTGACGAATACTTAAAATCCAAGGGTGGCACGGTTGACTATATCCACGGTGATGACGTTGTCCGCAATCTGTCTGCCGAGGATGGCAACGTGGGAATCCTGTTTGACGTAATGGATAAATCCGAGCTTTTCAAGACCGTTATATTTGACGGCGCTCTCCCCAGAAAGACCTTCTCCATGGGCCATGCCCCCGACAAGAGATTCTACACCGAGTGCAGAAAAATAAAATAATTTTTCAAAATTCGGGAACTTTTTTGAATCCCCCGTCGTCTTAAGGGTGTAAAACAAAATACAAATGCCCTCGGGCAGAAAGAGGTACATATCATGAAAAAGAGAATTTTCGCAATTTTTACAGCAATGGCCCTTGCGGTGTCCGCATTCACTGCCTTTGCAGAGTTTGACCCCAATAAAGTCGTAGCAGAGAACGAGGTTGCCACCAAGATGGCTCCTGCGCCTGCTCCCATTATCACAGTAAACGGCACCGAGATTGCCGCACCCGACTATTTCACCAAGAACGATACTGTAATGTTCCCCCTCCGCGCCATTGTAGAAGCATTGGGCTTTGAGGTAGAGTGGCAGGGCGAGACGGGCACAATCGTACTTACCCGTGGACCCGTTTATGTCACATTGAGCGCCTTTGAAGATGGCTACACCTTCTCAAGAACAGCACCCATGAAGTTGGGTGTTGCTCCCATCCTTACCGAAGGCACCACCTTCGTTCCCGAGAACTTCATCACCGAGATTTTAGACGGTGCTTATGCCATTGACGAGGCAGGAAATGTTAAGATCGTGTGGGGTGATATGAAGGACGTTGCCCTTATCACAGGCGTAAATGCCGAGGAGAATCAGGTGACAGTTACCGACATCATTAAAGGCACCGTAGTACTTAACCTTGGCGGTGAGATCCCCGTTACCGATGAGGCAGGCAATGCAGTTGCTTTTGCAGATCTCAAAGAGGGTATGACTGTAAAAGTCCGCTATGGTGAGATTATGACCAGAAGCCTTCCCCCCCAGAACGTTCCCGCATCTGTGGTAGTCCTTGCAGGCTCACCTGCTGCAACTCTCCCTTCCCACGAGGAGGTTGAGGAAGTGGCCGAGGCGGCAGAGGCGGTTATCACCATCACCGCTATTGACGAGAAGGAAGGCACGGTTACAGTTGCCGATTCTATCCGTGGCGAAGTGGTGCTGGTAGTGGGCGAGACCGAGATTGCAGATGCAGAGGGCGCAAAGCTCACAGTGGCAGACCTCAAAGTCGGCGCAACCATCACAGTTGAATACGGTGATGCCATGACAATGAGCCTTCCCCCCATCAACAACCCCAAGTCCATTAAGGTTGCCCCCGGGAAATAAGGCACAACAATTAAAGCCAAAGAGGAGCTATGCTCCTCTTTTTTTATTCCTCCTGCCAAGAAATCACTCTTGAATAAATATGAGTTTTAGTGTAGAATATAGGGTGTAATATGTTGGGGGAGTATCCCCTTTAAGCAAGAAAGGAGGTCGCATAAAAGTGACTTCAAAATCCCACATACTCCCGTTGCTCCCTTTAAGGGGCCTTCCGGTATATCCGTATATGATAATCCACTTTGACGCAGGCAGGGATTTCTCTATCCGTGCCATTGAATCGGCCATGGAGAATGACGGATTCATACTCCTCGTATCCCAGAGGGATTTTTCCATAGCAGAGCCCACGGCAGAAGATCTCTACGGCGTAGGCACTATTGCCAAAATCCGTCAGGTGCTCCGCCACGACGACCACGATTATCGGGTGGTGGTGGAGGGCATAGCCAGAGCCACGGTGGAGGGGTATCTCCAATCCGAACCCTACTTCCTCTGTGATGCTACGGAGGTGGCGGAAGCGCCTCTTGGCGAAGAGGAGAAATCCGTTGCCGATATGTATATGATGAAGATCAAGCACCTGTGCGCAGGCGGTGGTTTTACTCCCAAGGAGGAGGGGGCTGCGGAAGCGCTCAAGACCTTGGATTCCATATCTGACCACTCCAGATTTGCCGACGTGGTGTCTGCCAATATCTACAGTTCTCTGGAGAAGAAGCAGGCGGTGCTTGAGGAATTCGATGTGGTTGCCCGTCTTAAACTCATTACCGATTTGATTTGCGATGAGATGCGTCTTATGGACCTTGAGTCGAAAATCGATATGACAGTACATAAAAATATTGACAAAGCCCAGAAGGAGTACTTCCTCCGTGAACAGCTCAAGGTCATCCGTGACGAGCTGGAGGACGGTGAGGGCGGTGAACTTGAGGCCTACCGTCGCAAGCTGGCAGAGAAGAATGCTCCCGCCGCCGCCAAGGAAAAGTGCGAGAAGGAGATGGAGAATTTAGAGAAAATGGCTCCCTTATCTCCCGAGGCAGGTATCATCCGCACATATCTTGACTGGGTGACGGATCTCCCCTGGGGTGTCACCACCGGGGAGAATTTTGATATAGCCAAAGCCGAGGAGATACTCCAGCGAGACCATTACGGTCTTGACAAGGTGAAGGAACGTATCCTGGAATTCCTTGCAGTACGTGCCCTTGCCCCCAAGGCAAAGACACCCATCCTCTGCCTTGTAGGCCCACCCGGAGTGGGCAAGACCTCGGTGGCCAGATCCATTGCCGAGGCATCAGGCAGAAACTATGTCCGCATATCCCTGGGCGGTATCCGTGACGAAGCAGAGATTCGCGGTCACCGCAAGACCTATATAGGCGCAATGCCGGGCAGAATAGTAAATGCCCTTAAGAAAGCGGGTTCATCCAATCCCCTTATCCTTATGGATGAGATAGATAAACTCTCCTCCGACTATAAGGGCGACCCGTCATCTGCACTCCTTGAGGTGCTGGACGGTGAGCAGAATAATACCTTCCGTGACCACTACATTGAGCTGGATGTGGATTTGTCAAACGTGATGTTTGTCACCACTGCCAATTCGGTAGAGGGTATAGACCGTCCTCTTCTTGACAGAATGGAGATTATAGAGGTGCCCGGCTACACGGATTATGACAAGATAAATATTGCCAACCGTCACCTTATCCCCCGACTCCTCACAGAGCATGGTCTTACAAAGAGCAAGGTTAAAATCACCGAGGACGCCATGAGGGACATCATAAACTGCTACACCCGTGAGGCGGGTGTGCGAAATCTTGAGCGAGCCCTTGCAAGGATTATGCGCAAAACCGCCTCCGCCATAGTGAAAGACGGTGTGAAATCCGTCACCGTGGGCAGACGTAATTTAGAGAAGTTCTTAGGCAAGAAACTGTTCAAACCCGAGGATAAGTCTGCCGATAATATTGGTGTGGTAAGCGGACTTGCCTGGACACAGTATGGCGGTGATATGCTCAGCATTGAGGTCAACTGTATGAAGGGCAGCGGTAAGACAGAGCTTACAGGTTCACTCGGTGACGTGATGAAGGAATCCGCCGTTGCGGCCATAAGCTATATCCGTTCCCGTGCAGAGGCCCTGGGCATCAACCCCGACTTCTACAAGACCACCGACATACACATCCACGTGCCCGAGGGGGCAACCCCCAAGGACGGCCCTTCCGCAGGTATCACCATTGCCACCGCAGTAATATCTGCCCTTGGCAAGATAGGTGTCAGAAAAGACGTGGCTATGACGGGGGAGATTACTCTCCGTGGCAGAGTCCTGCCCATTGGCGGACTCCGTGAGAAATCCCTTGCCGCATATAGAACGGGTATCAAGACGGTGATATTCCCCTCGGCAAACGTGCCGGATTTAGAGGATATTCCCTTTGCAGTAAGAGAGGCAATGGAGTTCATCCCCGTGTCCTGTATGGACGAGGTGCTTAAAATCGCTTTGGAGGCGTGAAGATGAATATACACAACACAGAATTTATCGTATCGGCGGTTGAGCCGAAGCAATACCCTGCCCCGAATGTGCCCGAGCTTGCCTTTGCAGGCCGCTCCAACGTGGGCAAATCCTCGCTTATAAATAAACTCCTTAACCGCAAGTCCCTTGCCCGTGTGAGTCAGAAGCCGGGTAAGACCGCTACGGTGAACTTTTACAGTATTGACAAATGCTTGAATCTTGTTGACCTTCCCGGTTACGGCTTTGCCAAGGTATCCAAAGAGGAGAAAAAGAAGTGGGGTACTATCATTGAGACGTACCTCAATTCCAGAGTGAATCTTTCTCAGGTGGTGCTTTTGGTGGATAGCCGTCACACTCCCACCGCAGATGACAGGGTGATGATGGGTTTCATCCGTGAGGTGTGCCCCAGAGCCGTTGTGATTGCCACCAAGTGTGACAAGCTCAAAAAGAGCGAGGTAGAGGACAGAATGTATGATATTATCAAGACCCTTCGTTTAGAGGGTGACGATATTATCATCCCCTTTTCTGCCGTTAACGGTACGGGAGTAGAGGAGTTCTGGAGTTATGTGGAAGAGATAATTATGAAGGATGCAGAGGACACAGATGAGTAAACTACTAGACGGACTTAACGATGCCCAGATAAGAGCGGTCACCACTACCGACGGTGCGGTGCTTGTAATAGCAGGCGCAGGAAGCGGTAAGACCACCGTGATTACGAGGCGTATCGGTTACATAATAGAGCAGGGCAAGGCGAAGCCCTGGCAGATACTGGCCATCACCTTTACCAACAAAGCGGCAAAGGAAATGGCAGACCGTATTGCAAATCTCATACCCGACAGTGCAGGGGATATGTGGATAAAGACCTTCCACTCCGCCTGCCTGCGTATATTGAGACGGGATATTGATAAAATCGGCTACACCACCAACTTCAATATCTACGACACCGCCGACCAGAAGAAACTGGTGAAAAACGTCATTGCAGATTGCGGACTCAGCGAGGAGAACTATCCCATCAAGTCCGTAATGTCTGCCATATCGGGAGCAAAGAACAGAGGCTCATCCGTAGCGGAGTTCACCGCAGAGAACGAGTCGGATATCCGTGGCAGGAACTATGCCAGGATGTACGCCCTCTATGAAGACAGGCTCAAATCCAGCAATGCCCTTGACTTTGACGATTTATTGCTGAAAACCTGGGAGCTTTTTGAGAAATGCCCCGAGGTGCTCTCTTACTATCAGAATAAGTTTAAGTACGTTATGGTGGACGAGTATCAGGATACCAACCACGTGCAGTACAAACTGGTAGAGGCCCTTGCCTCGGGCCACGGCAATATATGCGTTGTAGGTGATGATGACCAGAGTATATATAAATTCCGTGGTGCAGATATCGGCAACATACTGGATTTTGAGAGCCATTTCAGGAACGCCATCAATATCAAGCTGGAGCAGAACTATCGTTCCACCCAGAATATCCTGACCGCCGCCAACGAGGTAATATCCAATAACCGTGGCAGAAAGGGCAAAAACTTATGGACGGATAAGGGTGACGGTGAGCAGATAACATTGAAATCCGCCTCCACCCAGATAGACGAAGCAATGTATATCGGCAGAGAGATAGATAAACTCGTATCTGTCGGTGGGTATTCATACAGCGACTGCGCTATACTTTACCGCACCAATGCCCAGACCCGTGCCTTTGAAGAGAACCTTACCTGTCCTTACAGGATTCTTTCGGGATTAAGGTTCTATGACCGCAAGGAGATTAAGGATATCCTCTCTTATATCCGTGTGCTTTATAACCCCAATGACGATATCAACCTGTCCCGCATTATCAACACCCCCCGAAGAGGTATAGGTGACACCACGGTAGACAAAGTGCTCACCGTGGCGCAGAGCGTGGGCAGGAGTATGTTTGATATTATCACCGACCCATCCTATGCCGAGATTCTGGGCAGGGCAAAGGGCAGGATAGACGAATTCACATCTATGATAAATGCTCTTCGTGATATGGTGGATAAGGTGACTTTACCCGATCTTTTTGATGCTATATATGACAAGAGCGGTTACCTTGCCTCTGTGGAGGAGGATAAATCCCCCGAGAGCATCGGCAGACTGGAGAACCTGCAGGAGTTCCGTTCCAAGGCGGCAGAGTATCAGGAGAATGTGGATGAACCCACCTTTGAAGGGTTCCTTGATAACATCTCTCTGGTATCTGATGTGGATAACTATGACGAGACACAGAATGCCGTTACTATGATGACGCTCCATAGTGCCAAGGGCCTTGAGTTCCCCGTGGTGTTTATATGCGGTATGGAGACGGGCCTTTTCCCCGGTGCCATGAGCGAGTATTATGATGAGGAGCTGGAGGAGGAGAGACGTCTCTGCTATGTGGGTATCACCCGTGCCAAGAAGAAACTCTACCTCACCTATGCGAGGGAGAGAATGCTTTATGGCAAGACAGAGAGCCGTATGCCCTCAAGATTTATAGACGAGATTCCCGACCACCTTTTAGATAAACAGGTGGACAGAGCGAGGGTGACCAACCCCATCAAAGACTCTGCCCCCAAGACCAATTACGGTATCGGCAAAAAGACCACCCTTGATAGCGTAATCTCTGCCTATGGCATCACCACAGCCTCGTCCAGGGCGGAGAGTGCATCTGCGCCCCTTGATTACAAGAAGGGTGACAGAGTATTCCATAAGAAGTTCGGCGAGGGTATGATATGTGATATCACTCCCACGGGAGCAGATGCGGAGATAGAGATTTCCTTTGACAGAGTGGGCACAAGAAGGCTTCTCGCCTCATTTGCCAAATTGGAGAAGATATAATGAGCAAGAAATTCCGTGATGAAAATACAGATATGCTGATGAAAGCGGTTATGAGTGCCGACAGTATCGAGGAGTGTTATGCCTTTTTTGAGGATTTGTGCTCTGAGGGTGAGATCAGGATGATGTCCCAGCGCTTCCACGTGGCAAGGATGTTACGTGAGGATGCTATGTATAGCGACATTGTCCGCGTCACCAAGGCAGGTACCGCCACCATCGGCAACATAAAAGGGTCCCTTGCCTGCGGTACGGGCGGTTTTGACCGAGCCATATCCAGAGCAGAGGCCAATCAATCAGGAGGTGAGGCGTGATGCAGGGTTATGGTGAGTTTGCCCGCATCTATGATGTGCTCACCGAGGATGTGGATTATAAGTCAAGATGCGATTACATAGAGGGTATCTTTGAAAAGCATAGTGATTCAAAACCCCACCTCGTAGCCGACCTTGCCTGCGGTACGGGTAGCGTGTGCGTGGAGATGGATAGCCGTGGCTATGATATGATAGGCATTGACCTTTCTCCCGATATGCTCTCCGTGGCAACGGATAAGAGCGAGGGCAGGAGCATCCTCTATATCAACCAGGATATCTGCGATTTTGAACTATACGGCACGGTGGATGCCTTTTTGTGTATGCTCGACAGCGTCAACCACCTTACTGAAGACGAGGATATTGACGATTTGCTCTCCCTGGTGCACAACTACTTAAACCCCAATGGATTGTTCGTATTTGATGTAAACACTCTCTATAAGTTTGAGAACGTGCTCTCAGACAACGTTTTTACCTACGACAACGGCGAAATCTTCTACGCGTGGGAAAATGACTATGCAGATGAAATCTGCCGTATAAACGTCAATTTTTTCGTTAAAGAGGGTGACGGGTATAAACGAATCACTCAGGAGCACGAGGAGAGGTATTATTCTCCCGGATTTCTCCGTGACAAGGCAGAGGAACACGGCTTTATAGTTGAGGCGGTGTATGGAGAGCTCACCTTTGATAGCCCTGCCCCCGATTGCCAGAGGGAATTCTGGGTACTTAAAAAGAAATAAGAGGATTAAAAAAAGAGGAGCAGAAGCTCCTCTTTTTGTTTTGCCGTTAAATTACACTACTTTGTCTGATTCAACGATTTGTGATGCGTTATTTCCTCTCCTGCAATAAGAAGAATATTCTTTGCAGGATTCCACACTGTATCAAAATCGGTGTCGGGATAGGGGAAATTGCCTATATACGGACACAGCTCGATAGTCACGGTGGGTTTCCTGTATTTGCGGTACACATAGTCAAAGAATGATCCGCCTATGCCCTCTGCCTTATCTTCAATAGGTCTGAATCCCGTGTCCTTCTCTATTAAATCACATAGATTTGTGGGGTTTTCCGTATAATCCGCCCAATAGAATATCTCTCCCTGGGTGTGGAATGAGAAGTAAGCATCAAAGGGGTGGGTATCCACATAGTCTGCCACTGCGACAGATTCAGGCTCGCTTCGGGGAGTATCACCATTAAATCCCGATGAACCCCTGCCGTTCTTGCTCTTTTCTGCGGTCCAGTCCTTATCATAATTCCAGTTAAGGTCCACCCCTCGGATATTTGCCTTCCAGGCGGGGTAACCGTATTTCTTGCCCTCGTATATGGGCAGGGCGGATACCTCCGCCACGTTTGCCACGGAGTAGATGCCGTTTTGCACAAGGTTGATGCCGTCAGGGTTAATCATAGGCACTATGGAGAAGGTGACGTTGTCTAAAATCTCCTTCACGTTATATCCGTTCCAGTCCGTATTACCTCTGTAGCAACGGGCATATCTGTCGATTGCATACATCAGGTAGGTGGTGGTTATGTATTCTCTGGCATGGTGGGCTCCGCATACGAATATCCTTTTCCCGCCTCTGCCAAATTCAATCAGGGTAAGGTCACGGCCCTCTACCGACTTGCCTATGGAAGATAGTTTTATAAGGTCGGGATACATATCACGAAGCTTTTTTGCATCCTCTGTCATATCCTCATAGCCATAAGCACGATAGGGGTTAACCACATACTCGGCTCTGCGGTGATAGGTGGTGTAGATATAATCCTCTGCCCCTGTGGTGTCCACCTTGGTAAACACATTTTCATAAGGCGCATTGTCACCAATGGTTATGACCCCGTCTTTGTAGAATATGGGATACCCTGCAAAGTCGCAAAGCTCACGGAGAGATACGAACACCTTTGAATCCTTTACGAAGAATCTGTGCTTTTCGTTTATCAGGTCATCCCACTTGGAGATAAGGGTAAGGTCAATGGTTTTGCCGTCCTTGCCCGCTCTGAAAAACCCCGTGGAAGCATCGACCCATTCGGGACTCACCCCAAGATAGGGGGAGAGGGCATACAAATCTGCATAGGTCCTGCCAAACACCATAAGGGGCGGTGTCATTTTTATCTTGTTGCCATTTGATATGGCTGTGTCCTCGTTGATTGCGATGGTGAGGGATATACCACTTGACACACCCTCGGCAGGGCTTGCCGATACCACGGGGATAAATGTCATAACAAGAAATATGGATAATGTAAATATTGCGATGGCTCTCTTCATATCTTCGTCCTTCTTCAAAAATTAAAGCGGTGCTTTTCGGCACCGCTCTAATTATAATACAGAAAAGTGAATTTTTCAATGCTTTTATCTGCCCCTTGTGGCTTTATATACTAATGCCACCGCTTCAGCTCTGGTGATGGGTGCGTCGGGGCGGAAGGTGCCGTCGGGATATCCCGACACAACGCCTTCCTTGGCAAGGGACAGGATGATATCCCTTGCCCAATGGTTTTCTATATCGGTGAATATGGCGGTGTCTCCTCCAACGGCAGAGGCGATTGCCTTTGCAAAGTCATCACCCCTTGTTATGAGTTTATCGGTATCCTCGGTGTTGGATATAAAGGCAAGCTCACAGAGTACCGCGGGCGCGGTGGTATTGTGGAGTACATAGAGACGGTTGCCCAAGTATTCCGTATCCACCTTCACACCGCGGTTTGCGGTGGCAAGGTTTAAGGACACGGCGTCCACCATACCCTTTGCCAGCTTCTCTGCCTCACCGCCTCTGCCTGATATAAGCACTTCCGTACCCTTTGCCGAGGGAGTGGCACTGTTACAATGCAATGATATGAATAAATCGCACCCGCTTTCGTTGGATATCCTTGCCCTCTCGGACAGGGATGTGGAAAGACTTGTGCCCAATACAGTATCCTTTGTGGGTCTGGTGAGGACTATATCGTGGCCTCTGCCTTTCAGCATCTTTGCCAGTGCATAGGCGATATCAAAGGTGATCTCACCTTCGTTGGCACCGCCTATACCAAAAGCCCCCGTATCGTGGCCTTTTACGTTGTGGCCTGCATCAATGCAGATTTTCATGAATATACCTCCTAAATAATGAGTTTACTGTCCACGGTGTCACGCTTTACCGCCTTCCAGCCAAACTTGTCAAAATCCGTACTCAACGGAAGTATCGCTCTGGTGTGATAGCTTATATCCTCTGCCACGCCCTCTTCGGAGGGCGCTTCGGGAACGTGCAGGGCATCATACATTACATACCCCTCCTCCGCCTCGGCAATATAGGCGCACACCTCTCCGTCACGCAGACGGGTATATAGCGTGATGTTGTCAAATGTCTTTTCCCTGCATTTTTCCAATGTAAATGTCATAAAAGTGTCCACCCCTTATCTATAGCAATCTGTTGTTCCGCCTCGGTGAGCTTTGATAAATTATCGCGTCCGAGGATGAGTTTGTAAGTTCCGCCCTCTGCTGTGTAGTCACACAGATGGTTCATTATGTTTTTAATGCTCGTTCTGGTGAGCCGTGTGCAACGTGAAAAGCTGATATCTCTGCCTATCTCGCCCTCAAAGGAGATGCTGGCGAGAGATAAACATCCGCTGAAGGTATTGGTGTATTTGGTTGTTTTGTGAGAGCGCAACAACGCGATCTTTTTGAGGCTTTCGCAATCTAAGAAGGTGTTGTGATATTCGTTCATAGCCCTTAGGTTAAGGTCGGGTATCTCTTGTAGCTCGCTCCTGGCAAAAAGAGCAGATGTGCTGGTTGCCCTGGCCACTTTCGACAGATTGATACCCTTGGGCAAAAAAGAGCCCTGATAATAGTAAAACATATGGTTGATGCTTGCGGTGGGGATTATCTCCTCTACAAACTCCACCCCTGAGAAATCGCATCTTGAAAAGGCATATTCAAAGCCGGTACGGATGTTGTAGGATGTGAGGTAGTTCCACAGCATTTTTGCGGCTTTGGTTTTTTCGTAATGAGCGATTTCCCTCTGATTTATGAATATCTTTTTAAGCTTTTCTTTAATGGTCATTCGATTTCACCCCCATTAACGAATTCTGCTCCGCTATGATTTCATCAAGGATAGATTCAATATCACCGAAATACTCCTGTATAGCATCTTGGGTACAGTCTTTGATGTTTGCTATCTCAATCTCTGCCATCTCCCTGATTCTTTTATCTGCCTCGGCAAAGAATACTTCCCACATGTCTGCCTCGGGGGCATCGGGGATAGTTCCCTCCCGGTAGGCCCCCTCTTTAATAACTATGTGGGAGAGGTTGGTGCTTATGCGATATGCTTCGCCGTCCAATCGGGTGCCGTACACACCCACGGCGATAGTTGAAGGCGTGTCAAGCAACCGGGCGGGGATAGGGCATTCATCCCCCTCAAGGTACACGGTGCACACTTCCTCGCCCTTTGCAAACACCACAAACTTCGTAAGGTCATCCCATTGGCTGTCAAAGTCAAAACGGCATATATAGCAGTTTACTCCACCGCTTACGGCGAAGAGACGGCTGTCTAAAGTGAGGCAATCGCCCCTGATTGTAAAATTATAAATCATCCTTATCCTCCTTGTCCTTTAACTGGCTGAGTACTTCCATAAACTTTTTCGGCAAGGGCACACCCAAGGCGGCGGAGTTCTCCGCTATGCTTATGCCCTCGTTGGCTATGTAGAAGCCGATTACCGCAGAGCGTATCTGAGGTATTCCCAGAGTCTGTCCCAAAAGGTGAGCACAGGCAACTACGCAGAGTATGGCAATTTTTTTAAGGATTCCTGCAAACCCCGTCTTGCTGGACAGGGTCTTGGTTGCCAATGCCGCCGACACTCCCGTCACATAGTCAATCACGCTCATCACAAGGAGCGCCTGAAGGAGGGCGTCAAATCCCCCCACTATAAAGGACAGACCACTGCACAAGGCGGCTACGGCTATCTTAATCCAGGTAATAAGGTTAGTCATTTTTTAATTCCCTCCTTTGCTTTCGTAATCAATATCCAAGGTCACCGCAATATCATAGGCGGCGCGCAGACTGTAACAACGGTTGTATGAGCCGTTTGTTCTCACATAACCTGCCGCCCCGTAGTAAAGGAGCAGAGCGCCGTCAAAATAGAAGGTGCGCTCCTCGCTCCCAAGATTAATTTTAGTGCCTGATGCACTTATGGGGTACAGGTGGGGGATGACATAGTTGCCCACTTCTTTAGTGACAATCTCGTTTTCCAGCACCACCACCGCACCGTCACCCGACACTTTGCCGGTGATCTTGTCGGGGGTGACGGTAATCTGAAACATAGAGTTTATAAGCACACTCTTTTCGTTATTGGTGAGGGATGTATCTGCAAGAATCTCCTCATAGAGTCGGGCAATCTCTGTCCAGGCACCACCTTTAAGTTCTATAGCACCATATACAAGAGTGTCGGTGGTTTTCTCGCACTCCACCAACCCCTTTGCAAATTGGTATGCCGAGGGTATAAGATGCCCCTTCCAATACCGCTTCTGCCCCTTGTGGTCTAATGTGATGTAGTCCGTGGGGTTGCCCTGACTATCCCTTGCGAAGATATATCTGAATCCGTCCTTGGCACTCACCCTCGCCTCAAACCCCTGGGGTGTGGTGATGGTGAAGCAATCCCCGGAAAGAACAGTGTTGCCGTTCTCGGAACGTACGGTGATTTTATCGGTATTGATAAATCCCGCATTGAGCCACTCGGCATTTATGGTGTCGGCAGTGAAGTTGTCTGCCGTGCCGATGGTACGCCAGTCCCAGTCACCATTTGCCTTCTTGGAGTTTGCCACCGCAAAGAGGGCGTCGGTTATGACCATTGCCTTGGTGGGGTTTGCAATATCATCCACCCACAAATCCCCGAACTCGTGCAAAGTGAGCCTGCTCGCCGTCTCCTCATCCACTACGCTCTGGAGCTTGGATCGGATATTGTCAATATACTGACTCATAATATTGCCCTTGTCGTCGGTGATTTTATTTAAGGTGGCGGTCTCTTTGACGATCTTGTCGGCGAGGGATGCGGTGGCTTCTCTGTGGTTGGAGAGCCTGATACTGCCTCTGTGGGGCTCGTAGGGATAGTACTCCACCTCGCACACGGTGGTGATGATATCCACTCCCGCATCAATATCTTTTACCCGCACCCTGTCACCCACGGCTATCCCTTTAAGATCGGGGGATTCCACGGAGTAGGTGACTTTGGGTTTGTCAATGCCGTCGGTTTCATCTGTGCTCCACTCGGCCTGCGCCTTGGCCTTGAGTTCGTTGGGGTCGGATATATCGGGATAACTTTTGTATCCGCAACGGACATACCCGTACTCTGTTGCGATAGGACTTTCAAGATATGCCACACCCCCGTTTACCGAGGATATGTCCATATCGTCCTGACCTAATGGATAAAGACGGGTTATAACCGCCGTGTCGTCCATCTCTCTGCTTACAGACTGGAGGTTATCACCGCACACAAAGGACTTATCGCTTATGGGATAATTTTTGAGAAGGTGCACGGTGTAGTTGTCCCTTTTAAGATACCCGCCCACCTTGTCGGTGAGCTGGGCTACAATCTCTGCAGGATTAGAACTGGACGCGAAGATGTCGGTGGGGGTAGTTATCTCCACATTCCCCACCATAAAGGGCGTATCGGCAAACACCCTCGCCAAAACTTCTCTTGGCAGCACGTTTATCCATCCGTCCACATCCACTCCGCCCTCTATGGTGCTGGTATGGTGAATATACTTGCAGTCGCAGGCCTCGTACCATACGTGCATACATTTGATATGGGTATAGAGAGCCCCCTCTCCGTCTCTGCCCGAGGAGATGGATCTTACGCGGAACAACTGCCCGTCTGCTTTCACAATATCGTCATAGCAGATTTTATCCACCATAGGGTCTGTGGGAGGCATATCAAATTCCATAAAGTACTCCCCGTTCATCACCTCGGTAATGCACACGTTGAATGCGCCCTTGAGCACTCCCTTGCCAAAGGAGGTGTATGCTTTGGCGCCCTTATCATATAAAATCGGGTAATCCATACCATAACCTCCTTATAAGTACTTTTCTGTATAGGTCAGGGAGATACGGGTGCTACCGTTCACGCCACTTGCCTTGATGGTGTTACCTCCTGGCGCAAGGAGAAAGAAATCCCCTGAGCAACGGTTCGTTATATCCGAACCGGCGAAGTACACTCTTGCTTCATCAGTATCAATTACCAGTTTTCCCGAACCCAAAGAAGGGATCTTAAGTTCTTTGCCCGGATACGATGAGGAAGTCAGCGTAATGGCCGAGGATAAGGTGCCCTCGATTTCCATGCGAAAATCCGTGGACAAACCACCGTTTGTCACCGTCACCTGACCGTTTGAACCCGCCGTGGTTGCGGAAGATCCTGCCCACCTGAATGGCTGACACCTGAACACAAGGGGGAAGGAGAAGGACGTATCGCTTTCGGGGGTGATGTTATAGAGGTTGGATGCTCTGCCTTTGTAGATAAAGGTTGACGACCCCGCAATACGCAGATCCCTGTCCCCGTCAGCACAGAGGATAGATGCCAGATACTTTGCCCTGCTTTCAAAATCGTCTTTTGCAGGGTCAAAGGATGCGTGGCAGAGGAATTCTATCATCCTCGGCTTGTAGAGGATGCGGTTTGCGGAGTTGACTTTGCTAAGATCCAGCTCACCGTCTGCGGTGGGGATGTCGATATACACGTTCTTCGGTTCGGCAGATAGTGGCATAGACACCAACTCTGCTTCAATCCCCATATCCCAGGAAGATATGCCGTTAAATATAAATCCTTTAATCATCAGATTCTGCCTCCTCTCGCAAGTAAGTTGCCCACGCCCGAGAAGTAATCGTTAATTCCGCTTACTCCCGTGATGTTCTTGTCACCATAGTCGTTGTAGGTGATGTTGCCCTTTATGGGTGATGAACTTACACCGAATCGGGAAAAGTCCAATGAGTTCACCGCTTCCACATCGGAGAAGATGCGGTTCTTGATTGCCTCAACCCCCATGGCAAAGGCGGTGAAGCTGTTTAATATCCCTTCTGCAAGGGTGGCGGTTGAGCCGAGAAAGAGGGTGTTAATACCCTTGCCGTACTCCTCAAGGTCCGTCTTTGACTGGGAGGAGTACGCCTCCTGCTCGGCAAGAAGGGCGGTAAAGGTGCCCCTGGCATCCGATATTGCCTTGTACCCTGCATCTTCGTCATAGTAAAGGCCAAAGTCCGTTGCTTTCTCTTTTGCCCTTTTGTCTATGCGGTTTTTCTTCTTCTCTGCAAGATAGAGGATATCTTCCTTCTCTGATTCAAACTCCGCCTGAAGCTGAGTCCGCTCCATATCGTCTTCAATACGGTCAATCTTTTCACGGATATCGGCAAGTTTCTCCTTGCCCTCTTTGGTCTCGGCAGAGGCATAGATTTTCTCCTGTGCCTTAAGGTCGGCAAGTTCTTCCTCGGCGTTTTCCTCATCAATAAGGGCAAGTTGTGCCCTGTATTCCCTCTCCAGAATGTCAATCTTGGCGTTGGCGGTGGCCTCCACCGCCTTTTTCTCTTCCTCCGCCATATCCAGCACCTTCTGATGAAGTTCCTTCTTCTTGTCAAAGATGCGCTCCTCAATGCTTTGCATACCGTCATAATACTCACGGGTGGATATTATTCCCGCATCATAGTACGCCTGAGTGTAGCTCTGCATACGGTAAAGTCCCTCGATGTACTCCTCGGTGGAGAGGCGGTTCATCTCAGTTTCGTGACGGAGCCATCTGTTGGAGTTGGCTATTCGGTCACTATACATATCTGAGCCGAAGGTCTTTAAGGTGTCGCCGTATTCTTCTTCGGTGATTATCCCTTGAGAAAGTTCACCCTGAAGACGATCCTTCACACGATTAAAGGCATCAATGGGGTCGTCTCCTGCTTTTGTCCAGTCGTCCGAGTAGTTTCTGCCCGATACGTAGGTGTAACTTGCGTCCATAGACGCTTCGCTCATCTCGCGGCGGGATTTTAAGATTTCTTCCTTACGTGCCTCTTCTATCTTTGCCATACGGACATAATGCTCCGTAAGCGCCTCCTCACTCTTTAACATATACTCCCTGGACAGAGCCAACTTCTCCTCCTCGGTCATATATGCCACGTTAAGCACTTCTTTAGAGTGGTTGGCGTATCTTTCGCTACGGGTTTTGCAGGCGTTGGCGAATTCCTCGTCACTTATATTCTGCCTTTTGAGCTGGTTCTCGTAGAAGAGCTTGTCCTCTTCCTCCATATTCTTGATAGACTTCTTATAAGCGTCCACCCTCGCCTTGCGCGCCTTTTCCATAGCCCGTTCTAGCTTGTTTAATGTGGCCATGCTACCACCTGCCTTTCATAAGTAAATCTGCGGTTTCCTTGTTTGCTGTTCTCTTTATGGGGGTTTCCCCGGATTTCAGTTTGCCCCACACAAAGGACGCAGCCTCGTCAATGCAAAAGGCGATATACGAATCATCTGTCCCCATAATCTCACTTGCACTCCTGCCCGAGGTCTGTGCCACCGTCACTACGCGAAGAAACTCCTCCGAGGCGACGAAAGTATTCAAGCCCGTCGGCACCCTCCCTGACATAATGATAGATTTCCATAAGCTGACGGTCGGTGAGGGAGTCTGCAATATCAGAATAGGCAGGCTTCACTAAAGTGGCTTCGGCAAGGATATGGAGGATCTCGCCGATTTCCTTGATGTTTACCCCATCCCCCTTGGGAGCAAAGTCAAAAAGACGGGTAGCCGCACCCAACAAGGGGTTGGGTATCTTGCCAAGCTTTGCCAATGTGAGCAGGGACGGACGTTTCAATATGACCGCCATATCACCTCTGCCGTCAAAGGATGAAATAGTTGTTTCAAAGGTGTTCATATAATCTCCTTTCTTGAAAAATGGGGCTGTATAGCACAGCCCCATATTCCTTAAAAATTATTAAAGCGCAGTTACGACTTCCACATCCACACTGCTCTCGCCGGCCTTTGCCCTTGAGAGAAGAGTGAGTTCGGGTACGAAGAACTCGCCGTCTTTGATAGAATATTCCACGGGCTTACCCTTGGCGTGTTTGAAGGTAAACTTGAAATACTCTATAGCGTCACCGTCACAATCCACCTCTTCGGTGTAGAGGGATATGGTGAGGGCCTTTCGCTGTGTCACCTCACCCACAACGGGGGATGAGTATTTAGAAAAGTCGCCGTTGCCGTCGGTCTCTACGTCACCGCCGTCCACCAGAGCCAGAAGCTCGGGGCAGAAGGTGTTGTTGATGAGCTTGATTTCATAGCCGAGGAGGATGTCCTCATAGCGGAGAGAGCCGAGGATAGTATTCTTCACACGGTGAATCTTCTCGGTGCCTTCGGATACGAAGGGTTTGATACTCGCTTCGCTGGCGGTGGTGAATACGTATGTATCACCTGCGTCCTCGTCAATTATTTCTGCACGTACAATATTGGCAAGTACGCGTTCTTCAAGGTTTTTTACTGCCATGTCTTTCTCCTTTCCGATAAGTTATCTTGCTAAAGATTGATGTCAAAGTTTCCTGATACAGCGGAAGGTGAGCACTCTTTTATAAGAGTCCACCTCGCCGCCTGCTTCCTCCGTGTCACTGCCGGTGAAACGAAAGGGGGTGTCCTTTAATGCAGAGAGCACAGTCTTTTGCATATTATCCAACTCCCCGTAAGAGTTAAGAGGCGCAAAGAGGGATATGGTGAAGGTGCATTGTGTGGCCCTGCCCGTATCGGTGATGTCTTCCCTGCTCGTGTCCACTACGGCGTAGGGGGCAGAGCATTTGCCCTCTTTCTTGGCGGGGAGATAGACATTCACTCCCCCGTCTTTGAGGAGACGATAAAGTTTCTTAATCATCCCCGTCACCCCTTTCCGTCAGGGAGATAAGGTAATAGAAATCCTTGATGTTTTCACAGTAGCATACTGTGTATTCAAGGTTTTTAATTTTCACCACATCCCCCTGCTTTGCGGGGGCGGAGTCCGCCACAAGCAGAGCCATAGGTGTACTACGCTTCTTTGTGACACCGTCGGAGGAGATGTCTAAATCCACATAAGGGTTGTATCGGTGCAGAAGCTGGGAGAAGTAGATGTCATGCTCGCCCATACTTTCTAAGGACACCGTATCACCGAACACATCGGTCACAGGTCGGTAGAACTCTGCCTTCACAAAGAGCAGATGTTTTTTGAGAGAACGGATGATTCTCTCCTTGGTGTTGGCTCGCTTCATTTAAGACCACTCCTCCTTGCTCCGCAGGTGTGACTTTTGCGGTAAAGGGATGCAAGGGACAGCCAGTATCTGCGGGACGACTCGATGTCAATATCAGGCAGATTCACTCCGTCACACTCCGCCTTGATTACAAGGGCGCGGTAGGAGGCCTCCCGTACGTCATATCCGCAATCTTCCAACATCCTCTCCAACTGCTCGTCAGTAAAGAAGGGGTAGTCGGCTTCACGCAGGTTTTCTTTGAGAGTATTAAGCATTATAAATCACTCCCAACCCGTATCAACCCTTGCTGATGATTCTTGCCATGGGGATTGCCTTGTGGTCAATCACTTCGTTGCCGTCGGCATTGGATACAAGCTCCCAGTTGGCAGCGTTCTCAAGCTCTGCGGTAGTGGGAGAAAGAGTAGCCATGGCGTTCTTTGTGAAGTTAATGCCGTAGGGGGCGAAGATCTTTCTCTGTCTGGAATAGAGAGTAGTTCTGCCGCCGTTCTTGGCCTCGTCTCTGTCCATAGCGTAGGGTACTGTTGCACCAACGTCCACATACTCAAAGGCGCCGTTGCCGAGAATGTATGTGGTGTAGTTGCCGTTTTCATCAACGGGCATTGTGTCATCGATAAACACTGTTCTGCCACACCATGAGCCGAGGGTGAGGTCTCTCTGGATACCGTTCTCGTCTGTGTATTTGAGACGGTCAATGAGGTTTAAGTTCTCAAGGTTAGTCGCTACCGCTGAGTGCATAAACACGAGGGAGAACTTGTCTTTGTTGTCACCACACGCCTTCTGGATGGCGGTGTTCAATGTGGTGGCATCCACATTGGCATTGTCGCCTTCTGTGATGTCTAAGGTGTGACCTTCTACGAACTCTGCACCCTTGGCATCTGCCATGGCAAATACACCCTTGAGGATAGAGAGAATAGTCTTCTGGTCCACACCATCCCAATACTCTGCCACCTGCACAGCCACATTGTCCATAAAGTCTGCGCCTGTGATGTCGGCAGAGAAATCATTTTCCACCCACGCCTTGGCACGGCCTACAACCACCATGCTCTGAGAGAAGGTGCTTGTCTCGTTGGCGGAGATATCGGTAGAACCGTCGTAGTTGACAGCGTCACCGCCGATTACCGCAAAGAGGGGTACAGTGCCATAGAATCCGCCACTCTGCTCAGTAAACATTGTCTTGAGGTCGGGTCTGGGGCGGAGTGCGCCTGAGTGGATAAGTTCGTTTCTTTTAAGGTTGGGGATTCGGTCTACATACTTGCCGAACACCTCGCCATTAAAGGTCTTTGCATTAAAATTAGCCATTTTGCTTTACCTCCTGATTCAAATGCGATTTTCTTCAAGTTGCATCATCTGCGAATAGGTAAGCCCCTCATCTGTGGCAATCATCCCCCGGGGGAAATTGCCCTTGCCCCCCGCGGGAGTCGGGGAATCAAAAAGGTATGGATCGCTCTTTTTAAGCATAGCAATCTGCTCCTTTGCAAGTGCTTCGGGGCTTTCGCCTTCAAGGCTCAGAAGGGCACGTACTGCCTTCTCGTTTCTGCCACCCATCCTGCGGATGAGGGAAGATATCTCACCTTCAAGGCGGATTTGTGCGATTTCGCCGTTTAGCACATTCACGTGGTTATCATACTTTGCCTGAAGCTCTGCCAACTCATTGGCAAGGGTGTCAGCGCTGTTTGCACGTTCTGTAAGTTTTTCGGTGTGTGCTGTCAGTCTCTCAATCTCGTCTCTGGCCTCTTTAAGCTCATCACGCTTTGTGTTGTAGTCATTCTTTGCTACGAATCTTTTGCCAAGCTCTGTCTTGAATCTGCCAAGCACTTCCTCGGTAACGGCGTCACCGAAAATCTCTTTCAAAAATTCTGTCATAGTTACCTCCCTTAATGCTCTTTTCCTTAATGCAGTACATACTGCGACAGCAAGTCCTGTCATCAGAGCCGTCTATTTGTATTCCGCCGACTCAGGCGGTATTTGGTTAAGAAAGTATATTTGTTTCCTCTGCGATGGCATCAATCTCTGCCTCGCCGTCTGCGGATATATTCCATTTCTCGATATATCCCTTTCTGCTGCGTACGTTCTGCACAACCTCTTCCAGGTCAAGACGTCTTTCCGTCTCGTCATCCTCCATAATGGGATACTGATGCTCGATGTTGATGGTGAAATCCACCTGGGGCAATTCCTTGTATCCGTAGAGGGCGTTGAGCTTTATAAGAGCGCCCACAAGCCATTTCAAAGCGCAGTCCCAGGTGTGCCATCTTTCTTCACATTTGCAGATAAGCTCCCAATAGAGCGCCTTCATCGCCTTGCCACTCTGGATAACCCCCGTGAGCTGTTCTGTGGTGACGTAAGGAATATCAAGGAGATCGTACATATCGCTCTTCACTCTGTTGATGCTGTTTTCAAAGGCATCGGTGTAGGCAAAGGAACTTTCCAGTTTCTCAATGTCCGCCTCACCGTCGGATGAGGGGTCGGTCTGCAAATCAATCACCGCATTGGGTGCAATGCGCATATTGTCAAGGCACTCACCGCTGGTGTTCTTGGCAACTGTAATGGGGAACATCTGGAACATCAGCGTATCCGCATCATCACTTTTGAGTTTGTTGTAGCGGTCCTGATTGCTTATAAGCTCTGCCACATCACTCTCGCCCTTGAGATCCCCCGTTAAGGGGTCGTTGATGATGATATAGGCAGGGATAAAGTCAAGGCCCGTATCGTCAAAATCGTGGATAGTCTCTTTAATATTGCCGTTGCCGTCATAGATTGCCTCGGTGATATAGCATCTGCCACCGCAAAGTTCAAACTTCTGCTTCCAGAATCTCTGGTCGTTCTTTGCCTTCTCATCATTGAGCCCATAGAAGAATACTATCTTCGAGATGTTATCCGACTCGTCAAACTCCGTGTCATAGATAAACTCAAAGGAGGGGCGAAACATTATCTCCACTCCGTCGCCGTCGCTCCACAACTTTAATGCCA
The DNA here is from genome assembly GCA_045659025.1 of Clostridia bacterium. GTDB lineage: Bacteria > Bacillota > Clostridia > UMGS1810 > UMGS1810 > SIG455. The sequence continues at coordinate 12,279 of JAZOWA010000055.1, read as the reverse complement.
CACGTCTGCCGATAAAGCAGTCACGTCCTGCCATGGTGAGTTTTTTTGCAAACTCGTTTTTGGCAAGGACCTCCCTGATAAAGTCCTGAATCACCTTCGCCTCCTCGGGTGCGAGGGGGTTCTCAAGAGTAATCTCGGGTGCACGGGAGAACATAAACCGTGCTTCCTTCTTGATGATTTTCTTGATAAGGTTGGTAATGTGTTTTGTAGGCACAAAGTCGGGATTCTCCTCGGTATGCCACATCTGGCCCGTACCGTCATAGTAACTGTAAAGACGGATAATCTCCGACAAATCCGCCAGAACATTGTGGGCAAACACACCGTCAATCTCGGATAAGACGGTCTTTTGCACAGGGTAGGAAAGATTGTTCAAGTAAGCACATCCTTTCATCTTGATTTGTTTTCTCTTGATTTCTTCACCGCCACCGTGGCGCAGAAATACCTGATGGCGTCCATGGCGTGGTCATCTTCTTTGAGGGGCTTGTCCTCGCCTCTGTCCACGGCGGACAAATCCCACACATAAGACGAGAACTCCCGCAGAGTGTTCTCCATAGATGAGTGGAACAGTATCTCCCGCTCCGACAGCATCCTCCCCACAAGGCGAATCCCGTCCACCACGTCGTTCTTTGCCTTTTTCACTCTGTAACCCCGCTCCTTGATTTCTGCGATAAAGGATGAGGCAGAGGGGTCCACTATCACGGCAACGGGGTTGATATTGCCGAGGAAGGCACAGAGGTCTTCGGCATAGGAAGCGTCGGTCTTCTGCACGCCCCTGTCCCTTCCGCACCAGTAATACTCCTTCACTCCATACCATCTGCCGCCGCTTTGTCCCCACAGTATGAACACACAGGGGTTCTGGGTGCCATAGTCGATAGACACATAGTATTTTTCATATAATGGGTGCTCGGAGAAGATATGGCTATCGGCAAACATATCGTAGATTACCCCCTCTGCCGCCACCCATCTGCCCAGGATGAATCGGTTGTAGAACACCCCCGAATACATCCTGCGGTACCGCTCTTTTACCTCCTCGGGCAAGGAGAGGTTGTCCTCCATAGTGAAGTGGAGATACACCAGATTCTTGTCCCCGTCAATCCATCTCCGCTTAAACCAATGGTTAGGCCCCTCGGGGTTGCAGTTAAACCAGAATTTAGACCCCGCCACCGAGCATCTTGCCACCGCCTGATTTACAAAGCTTTCTTTTAAGAGAGCCGCCTCATCAAACAACACACCGCCTAAGGTCATACCCTGGATTTTTTCTCTGGCGGACTCGTCTCCGCCTCCGAACATATAGAAATTGTTGGTGTTGGTTTTTGATGCGATTATAAGCACGCCCTCCGTCATCTTTTCGGTTATGTCAAACCCGCGGCTGCGAAGGATGGGTAGCAGAGGATAAACCACGTTTCTTTTGAGTGAGCCCACGGTCTTGCCGCACAGGGCAAAGGCGGTGCGGTCAAAGGAACTCATTGCCCACAGTACGAAGGACAAAGACATACAAAGAGTCTTTCCGCTTCGCACTGCACCGTCGGCGATGATGCCGTCGGCTGAGGAGCAGGGTGAGGCGGGTGTCCACCAGGTCAGCACCTTCTCCTGCTTGTTCGAAAATACGCTGAACTCAATCGCTATCACCCTCCTCCCATACGGCGTTGGCCCGGCTCTGGAGTATGGAAATGAGATTGTCGTAATCTCCTTCCTTTTCCTCGCTTTCTCCCCGGGCATACTTGCCCAGAAGCTCTAAGGCCTTTAACTTGTCATAAAACTTTATCTCTATCCCGTCTTTCACGGATTTCACCTTCTCCACCGCAGGAAAGTATGCCTCCGCCTCGGCAAGAAGAGGGATAAGGGGAGCAAACTTCTCGCTCTGAAGTTCCTTTGCAATCTCGCAATAGTCGGCAAAGGCGATTTTCTCAAGCTCGGCCACGATTCTTTCTATGATTTCCTCATTTTTCATATAGTGTCGTAGCCCCTCTCTCCCCTGAGGGCCGAGGCAAAGCTCTCAATCGCCGCTTTGGCATTCATAGCATCAAAATACTCAATGTGGCGTCGCACCTTGTCGTAGTATCCGTCTGCCTTGCACTCGTTTAATATCTCCGTCACCTGACGAAGACTCCTCTTCATAAGATACGCGGTCTCTTCTATATCCTCGCCCCGTATATCCCACATGCAAATTATCCATTTTGTGTCGGGTGTAAGCTCTCTGTCTCTCATAATGTCCTCCGTGAAAATCCTGGGTTTTATCCACCGCACGACTTGCTGTTTATCCAAGTAAAAAGAAGTCGGCCGAAGAAAAACTTACGAAAAGAGAAATAGTCATAAAATAAAAACTTACGCTTTTCGTAAGTGCATATTAGCATATTCGATTTGAAAAAGTCAATACGTTTTACGTAATTTTTTGAAAAGTTGAAAAATTTTTCTTGCTTTTTCCGTAATTGTATGATAATTTATAGTTGAGAAACTGTTTTCAGAAGGAGTGATGGTGTGTCTCCCATCAAAAAAAGACGTAAAGAGCTTGGTCTCACCCTGGCAGAACTTGCCGAAATGGTGGGGCTTCGTGATGCCACGATACAGAGATACGAAAGCGGAGAGATTCCCAACATCAAGAAAGAGACTGTTATGAAACTGGCGGTGGCACTCAAATGCTCTCCGGGATATATTATGGGTTGGACAGACAGGGAAGAGGACGCAAGACCTCTTATGAGCTTTGTCAAGGTGCCGATTCTGGGCCTTATCCCTGCAGGTGTGCCCGTTGAAGCGGTGGAGGACGTCCTCGGATATGAGGAATTGCCTGCGTCCGCCGTGGGTGTGGGTGAGCAGTATTTTGCCCTCAGGCTGAAGGGCAATAGTATGTATCCTGAGTATCATAGCGGTGATGTGGTTATATTGAAAAAGCAGGAAACCTGCTCAACCAACGAGGATTGTGCAGTACTTATCGGTAGCGGTGATGCTACCTTCAAGAGGGTGGTAAGGCAGAAGAACGGTATAATGCTCAAGCCTCTCAACCCTTCCTACGACACACTTTTTTACACCAACGAGGAGATTGAACAACTCCCCGTACGCATTCTCGGCGTGTTCTCCGAACTTCGTCGCAGAAACGGCAAATAGACATTTTGCGACATTTTCAAACAGCATAAAAATACCTCCCGAGGGAATAATGAGATTGTAGAAAATTTCATTCCCCGGGAGGTTTTTTCATGATAAACAAGGTGGAGATATGCGGTGTCAACACATCAAAACTCCCCGTGCTGAGCCACGAGGAGAAGGAAGAGCTATTTAAGAGGATACAGAAGGGGGACAAGGGTGCCAGAGAGGAGTTTGTAAGCGGTAATCTTCGTCTGGTGCTGTCGGTGATACAGAGGTTTTCGGGCAGAGGTGAGAATATGGACGACCTGTTTCAGGTAGGGTGTATCGGCCTTATGAAATCCATTGATAATTTCGATCCCTCATATAACGTACGTTTTTCCACCTATGCTGTGCCTATGATAATCGGCGAGGTACGGCGTTACCTCAGGGATAATAATTCTATCCGCGTGAGCCGTTCCCTTCGCGATATTGCCTACAAGGCGCTCCGTATCAATGAGGAACTCACTGCCAAAAACGAGCGGGAGCCGTCGGTGGAGGAGATTGCAAAGGTTATGGGGGTTGAGTGTGAACAGGTGGTGAGGGCGTTGGATGCCATTGCCGACCCCGTGTCTTTATACGAGCCGATTTACAACGATGGTGGTGATGCCATATTCGTGATTGATCAGGTGCGGGACGAGAAGAGTATGGACGAGCATTGGCTGGAGGAGATTTCCTTAAAAGAAGGTATCAAGCGATTAGGCGACAGGGAGAAGCATATATTGAATTTAAGGTTTTACAAGGGCAGGACACAGATGGAAGTGGCAAAAGAGATAGGCATATCTCAGGCGCAGGTGTCCCGATTGGAAAAGACGGCCCTCGGCCACGTGAAGAAATATATATGAATCATAGCGAAAAAAACCCATATATATTACAGAGGTGGTAAATAATGTTTCGTGCATCGGATTTCAAGAGCAAAGAGGTAATAGACATTTCCGACGGCGGACGGCTTGGTGCGGTGTTCGATATGGAAATAAGCACACCGGGCGGTGAGATAGTATCGATTGTGGTGCCGGGCAAGGATAAAATCCGGCTTTTCGGCAGATGCGACGGCGTGGTAATCCCCTGGGAATGTATAAAAAAGTTCGGAGGAGACACAATATTAGTGGATTTGTCACAAATCCCGAAGCAGAGAGATAAAAAGGGGAATTGATATGAGTATGAAAGGATTCACCGCAGGCCTTATCGCAGGCACCGTGACGGGTGCTATGCTGGGTATGCTCCTTGACCCCATGGATGACAAAAGCCACAAGCAGATGCGCCGTACAAGGCAGAATATCTTCCGCACCTTAGGCGGTGTGCTGGAAGACCTTACGGAGAGATAGCCACTTGCCTTAAAATCACGCAAGTTTTTTTAAGATAAGAGCAGACACAAAAAAACAAGGCGGACCAATCGGTCCGCCTTGCTCTTTTGTCAATTAAAATTCAACTTATTGGGGATTGGGAGCAGATACAGGGCAAACGCCTGCACATGCACCGCACTCGATGCACTCGTTCTCGTTGATAACGTATTTGCCATCACCGGCAGAAATGCAGGATACGGGGCATTCGCCTTCGCAAGCACCGCAGCTGATGCAATCATTGTTAATAATATATGCCATAGGTAACACCTCCTTATGATAGATACATTATATATAAAAAATATATAAAAATCAAGAGTAATTATTATTTTTCCTCGAGTTTTTTCAGTTCGTCGGTATCCTCAATCTCAGTCTGTTTCTTTACGCCTTTTTTGATGACCTTGATGTCATCGGCGCTGTAGTGACTTGCTGTTTTTACGCCGTTTTTGTCAAAGGTGACGGTCACATCCTTGCGGAGTACGTCCACGGCGGTTACTACGCCGTCTCCGTCGGGGGTGGATACCACACTCCACATGTTAGGCACCTGTTTGCCCAGTTCCTCATACACCTCATACTCGTTTTTAAGACAACACATAAGACGTCCGCAAGTACCGGAAATCTTACCGGGGTTAAGGCTCATGCCCTGCTCCTTTGCCATCTTAACTGATACGGGATGGAAATCTGGCAAGTGGGTGTGACAGCAGAAAGGTCTGCCACATATACCGAGACCTCCAATCATCTTGGCCACATCACGTACGCCTATCTGGCGAAGTTCAATCCTTGTGCGGAGCACTCCTGCCAGGTCGCGTACAAGCTCTCTGAAATCCACTCTGTCGTCTGCGGTGAAGTAAAAAAGCACCTTGCTTCTGTCAAACATATACTCTGTGCAGATGAGTTTCATCTCCATATTGCGCTTCTCGATAAGGTCGGCGCACACTTTGAAGGCCTCTTTTTCGTCGGCAAGATTGCGTTCAATCTGCTTGAGATCGTCTTCGGTGGCCTTTCTGAGCACGGGCTTGAGCTCGGCTACAAGTTCGCTCTCCTCCACCTGTTTCTTTTCCATCATTACGGTACCGTACTCAATGCCACGGGCCGTCTCTACGATAACCGTATCTCCTTTTACAGCCTCCTCCTTACAAGGACTGAAGTAATACACCTTAGGCCTTGTGGGGAAACGAATTCCAATTACATCTATCAATTAATTATCCTCCTGTTTGGTGATTGCATCTCTGGCTTTTATAAGCATGGCCTGTACCGCCATGGGGTAACTGCTGTATTTGCTGAGCACTCCGCTCTCTGCCTCCAGAATCTCTGCAAGGGCTCTGGTGCAGGCGAGCAACGTGCATTTTGCCGAAATGGAATTAACCAGATGAATCATATCGGTGTTGACAATGGATGAGTCAAGACCACTCTTTTTATAAAGCACGTCCCGTACGAGCAGGGTGAGCACCGTCATAAGATCAGCCTTGCGGTCCTTGTTTGCCTCAAAGAACTCAGCACAATCGTAGAGTTTGTCCTCATCACCGCAGATTACGGATGCGATTACCTCCGACGCCGCCTTTCTGAAATCCTTGAACTCCCCATCCGCCGAAATCCTCTTCAGCACTCCCGGATTGCCGTTGCAATAGCTATACTCAAAAGCAGAACAGTCGGGTGCGATTTTTTTAAGATCCTCCATGCCCAAGGGCGCTATAGAGAGAGTCTGGGTGCGGGACGTGATGGTGGGAAGCATATATGATGCCCTCTTGCAAAGGATAAGGAAAACCGTACCCGCCGAGGGTTCTTCAATGGATTTAAGCAGGGCGTTCTGGGCTTGGGTTGTCATAATGTCTGCACCTTCAATGATGATTACCCGTCTGCCCCCGTGGAAACTTTTGAAAGACAGTTTGTCCAGAAGATCACGGATAACCTCAATTTTAAGGGAAGCCTGACCCCCTGCCGACACAGAAATAATATCGGGATTGGCATCTGCCATGGACTGCTTGCACATCTTGCACTCACCGCAGAAAGTGCCCTTCTCACAAGTGGCTACGGCAGCAAGATAAGACGCAAGAGTCCTCTTGCCACTACCCTCATCACCCTCAATTATATATGCGTGTCCCAGGGAATTGTTCCTTATGGCTTCTTCAAAGAAGCCTATAATCTTACCCTGACCGATAGGCTTTATAATCAAAGCTTTTCAAACCTTTCGACATTCATTACAAATACTGTGGCACCGCCCACCTCAATCTCGATGGGGCAGGGCACAAAGGAGTGGGGCGCACCGATAGGCATAGGGGGAGCGGTGAACTGCTTCCTCTTTTTGCTCTTATCGGCAATGATTTTCATTGCTTCGTCAACCTTATCCTCCTCGGTACCGATAATCATAGTCACATTACCTGCACGGAGAAAACCGCCTGTGGTGGCGAGCTTTGTTACGGTGAATCCTGCACGGTTGAGTTCGGAAAGAACTGCACCTGCATCTTCGTCATTGACAATTGCGAGAATCAGTTTCATTTTGCATCATCTCCTTCATAATAATTATATATCACACCGCAGAAAAAATCAAGAAAAATATAGTTACCCGCCCCTGCTCTTCCACATATAATAGGTTATGGAGGTGTAGGGTATGGACTATGATAATTTTGATTACGGACGGCTGACAGATGCCCTTGAAGGCTTGGACCGCGACTTGTGTGAGGTGGCAAGCGCGGGGTTAAGCGTGCAGGGCAGAGAACTATGGTATGTAAAGATAGGTAAGGGGGAGAACAAGATATTTCTGAACGGCGCACATCACGCCCTTGAGTGGATTACAGCATCACTTCTTGCAAGTTGGTGTGAGGATTTCATAACTGCAATCAGAAACGATGGGGAGATAGGGGGCAAACGGGCAAGGGACATATACGAAAAATGTACTTATTATATAATGCCTATGGTAAATCCCGACGGAGTAGAACTTGTAATCAATGGTCTCTCCCCTGAAAATGACCGATACGTGTCGGTGTCGGAGATGATAGGTGACGGTGATGTGCAGGCCATGTGGCAGGCAAATATCAATGGAGTGGATCTCAACCACAATTATGATGCTCTTTTCTATGAATATGCCCGTATAGCACGGGAGTCGGGCTATGGCAGTCCGGGCCCAAGACGGTATCCCGGTCCCTTCCCCTTCTCCGAACCGGAGACCCGATCCGTGAGGGAGTTGGTGCTTAAAGAGGAGTTTCCCTTTGCGGTGGCGTTTCACTCTCAGGGCGAGGTGATATACTGGTCTTTCAACGGGTTCGGGTTCTATCGGGAGGCAAGGGGTTTAGCCGATGCCTCGGGGTACGAACTGGACACCGCCTCGGGCATAAGTTCCTATTCGGGATTCAAAGACTGGTATCTGGATAAATTCAACCTTCCCGCCTTCACCGTGGAGGTGGGCAAGGGAGTAAACCCTCTGCCCTTTGATGAGTTTGAGGATATCAAGGATGCTTGCTATCCCCTTATAGCCGAATGTGGGTATCTGGTATAATAATATTTGATTTTTTCTCCCGTAGTGGTATAATGAAAACATACCACTCTTTTTAAGGAGAAAAAGATGAAGAAAGCCATTACGGCACTGGTAGGTGCCATCGCAATAATTACTATCGCAGGTCTGCTTCGCTCCTCGGGGGATTATACCCGCAGGGAGTATATGCTGTCTACTATGATCACCATCACCGCAGACGACAAGATTGCCGTGGACAAAAGTTTCGAGGAAATCCGCAGGATAGAGAAGCTCCTTTCTGCCTATGTGGAGGGAAGCGAGGTGTCCGCAATCAATTCCGCCCCCTACGGTACACCCGTTAAGGTGAGCAGAGAGACTTTTGACCTTTTGCGGATTGCCTCCGACTGCAAAGCCCTCACGTCAGGCGCCTTTGATATAACCGTCAAACCGCTTGTGGATATATGGGATATATCGGGTGGTGGCCATGTACCAGATGCAGAGGAGATTGCCAGGGGCGTCGCCCTTGTGGGTGATGTGGTGCTGAATGAGGATAATCTCACCGTCACCCTCACCAAAGAAGGCATGAAGATTGATCTTGGCGGTATTGCCAAGGGCTATGCAGGGGACAGGGTGAGAGAAATCCTCAAATCCGAAGGTGTAAAATCCGCCATAGCCGATCTGGGTGGCAATATTGTTGCTGTCGGCAAGAAGGGAAAGACTCCTTGGAAAGTAGGCCTCCAATCCCCCACAGACGGCAGAGGATCTGTGTTTGCTACGGTAGAGGCAGAGGACACCTGTATCGTTACCAGTGGCGGATACGAGAGGTTCTTTGAATCAGAGGGCAAGACATATCATCATATAATAGACCCACGTACGGGAGTTAACCCGACAAACGATGTGCTCTCCGTCACGGTGATATCGCCCAACGGCACTATGGCAGATGCCCTTTCCACCGCCTTCTTTGTAATGGGCAAGGATAAGAGTATCCAGGTTGCCGAAAAGTTGAATATTGACATCGTCATCTGTTCAAGCGAAGGTGTTTTCACCACCGACGGATTGAAAATTGACTATGCCGAGAAGTGAAATATTAAAAAATATCTTCCTTTATATATGAGCGCAGAGAACCCCCCTTCTCTGCGCTTGTTCGGTTTTTGTAACAAAATTGAAAAAAAGCAAAAAAAGACTATTGCAAAATATATGGGTTGCATTTATAATTAATGTGTATAGATTTCATTTGTTTTCATGTCTTATGGTAAAAGGACGCGTTATCTTAAGGCAAATTCTTGAGAGGAGATGTAAAAATGAAACTTAGAAAGATATTGGCAAGCACCGTAGCTATCGTTGCTTGTTTTGCAATGCTTTCCACAACCGCTTTTGCTGCTTCTGAGCTCACACTCACAACAGCTAAAGACGGCAATAAAATTAAAACCACTATCGCAGGCGCAGTAGAGGGTCAGGTAACTTTCCTTGCAGTTAATGCAGGTACAGAGATTTCTGACACCACTGCTCCCGCAGATATGCAGTACATTGATCAGCAGGCAAAGACAGCTGGCGCTGATGTTGCGATTTCTTTCGCTAAGCGCACAGGTGGCAGCGACACAGTTGACATCTACGCTGGTGGCTCAAGCGTAACAGAAGTAGCTGTTAAATACGGCGTAGCCGCTGCAGAAACTGTTGCAATCACTGGCGAGACCAGTTTTGAACTCCCCAGCAACGAGATCCCCGCAGACGAAGCTGCATGGGCTGCATGGTTGCAGGGTAAAGTTTCTGTTAATTACACAGAACTCGGTGCTACCGCACCCACAACTGTTGCTTGCACAGTAGCTAACGGCGCAGACTTCACAGCAACTGCTGTAGAAGAGTCTGGCGTATATACTGTTACCGTTTCCTACAAAGGTATGGTAGCTGGCACAGTTACCGCTACTGTTGTAGCTCCCCCCGCAGCAGTAACAGGCATCACTGTTACAGGCGCTACAAACATCCCGCTCTACGTTGATGAAGAGCTCACAGAGGATGTAGCTATCGCAGCTGCTAAAGAAGTTGCAATCACAGTTGTTACAAACCACGAGGACGGCACAACCAAAGACGTAACCGGCGGTTATACATACGTTTGGGATGCAACTGCTCAGACTGTTGCTATTGAATACAGAGGTTTCACAGCTGCTGAGAAGTTCACCTTCACAGCTACCAAGAGAGAATATGCTGGCGTTCAGACAAGTGCTGGTTCTCTCAACTTCGGTCTTGAAGACCTCGGCATCTCATCTATCGATGAGGCTACAGAAGCAGTTGTTGAAGCTGTTGTTAAGACCAAGCTTGCTTCTACAGGTTTTGCTCCTGAGTACACATGGAACGACAAGACAGTTGCCAATACAGTTATCCCTGCAGACAACTTTGCTTACACCACAACTGTAAGCGCTGCTACTGCAGAGCTCAAGATCTTCGCTGTAGCTGTTGCTACTAAGGAAGCTGCTGGTTCTGTAACCGCAGGCACAGCACTTGGTACAATCACAGTTGAGGTATCCGCTTCTGCTGCTACATCTGCTACCGTTATCACAGGTACTGTTACTGTAGTTGATACCACAGGCGAAATCAACGGCTTTGATACAACCACTCCCATAGGCGCAGTTGTTACAGCTATCCAGCTTGACGGCGACCTCAATGGTGGTAACTTCGTAGCAGACGGCTACAAGTCATTCGCAGCTACTACCGATACCTTCGGTAAGTTCGAGCTCGAAGTTGAGCCCGGCGATTACCAGGTACTCGTTGCTCACGCTAAATTCGAGTTCGTTGAAGGCGAAATCTACATTTCCAGAACTGTTAAGTATCAGGAAGAAGTTTCTATCGCTGATGGCGAAGAGATTGACCTCGGCACTATCAACCTTAAGTATGCGTTCTTTGGTGACTTGGACCTCGACGGCGACGTTGACGGCGATGACTACGGAATGTTTGCTCCTATGGTAGGTTCAATCGTTGAATAATCAATCCCGACACAATATTATTTAGGTTAATCTCCATCCCTGCCCGTTTTTTGCGGGCAGGGATTGGTTGACGAATAAGCATTATTTTAGAAACACGAGGAGGAAGATTATGAAAAAATCACTCAGCAGAGTATTGAGCGTTATCCTCACAGTGGCAATGATGTTCACTTTACTCCCTGCTACGATGGTTTTTGCTGAAACTGCTCCTGCCTACACCTTGTCAATCGTTGACGGTGACGGCGGCGCTGTTACAGCAATCAAACCGGGTGATTCTGCTTATGTGAGACTTACCGTCTCAGGCATTGAGCAGATCTACAACATGGCAGCAGGTATTACTGTTACCAATGCCACATTTGATACCAACCTCTCAAACCTCAAGAAGAGATTTGCAGAGACAGGTATCTTGGGTACACTTTTTGAGATCAACGACGATATGATGGGCGCTGTTGTAACAGAAAGCCTCGCTAAGTTCAAGCTCACAAAGCTTGCAAGCGTTCCCCCCACATCACTTCCCACACCCGCTACAGAGTTTGTACTTGTAGATGTGCCCTTCACAGTTCCTGCGGGTACTGCAATCGGCACAGAAGTTACTCTCGCGGTAGATTCTAACGGCACAAACACCAACTTCTACCCTGCTCAGGGTGCTACCAAGAAGTACACAGTAGGTCACGCTTCAAGACCTATTATCGCAAATGGTGTAACAATGATCGTTACAGATGGTGCGGTTACGCCTCCCCCTGTAACAGAGACAAACGACGTACAGTTCGTTGCTCCTACAGGTCTTACAGTAGCAGAAGAGCAGGCTAATGAAGCTGCTGCAATCGCTGCTGCTGTAGCACTTGTTAAAGCAGAAGCTGGCATGTTCTACACAGTTCTCTCTGACGGTTCTGTAGCAGAAACTCCTGCAACAGACGTTTACGCTACAGAGGCTACAGGTACATACGCAGACGGCGTAGTTACCGTAACAATTACAGCAGTTACCGAGGGCAAGACTCTCGTTGGTACTGCAAACACAGTTGAAGTTGCAGTTACAATCGTACCCCCTGTAACCGAGACCAACAACGTACAGCTCGTTGCTCCTACAGGTCTTACAGTACGAGAAGAGCAGGCTGATGAAGCTGCTGCAATCGCTGCTGCTGAAGCACTCGTTAAAGAGACAGCTGGTATGTTCTATACTGTTCTCTCTGACGGTTCTGTGGCAGGAACTCCTGCAGCAGATGTTTACGCTACTGCAGTTACAGGTACATACGCAGACGGCGTAGTTACTGTAACAATCACAGAAATTACCGAGGGTAAGACTCTCGTTGGTACTGCTACTGTTGAAGTTGCAGTTACAATCGTACCCCCTGTAACAGAGACAAACAACGTACAGTTCGTTGCTCCCACAGGCCTTACA
>JAZOWA010000054.1:0-2184 GCA_045659025.1 Clostridia bacterium | reverse complement strand
TGAATAGATAGGTGCCCCGAATGGATCAGTTCCCGTCTGTGTTTTCACAGCAAGCTGTATTGTTGTTCCCTTCATAACGGTGCCCCCGTAATGCCCTGAACGGGTGAATATGACCCGATCTTGTTGTTATAACCCAAGAGCTGTTTTTCCAGTTTGCTCAGGTACAATTCACCTGAGGCACCGCCTGAGCCCATAGTCCAAGATTGAGAATACCCGAGACCCGCCATAGAGCCCTGTGAGGCTCCAAGCGGTACATTATCGCCGCCGGCATCCATACACCTTATGACCATTCGACAGGAAACAACATTCTTTGAGTCTGCTGATGCATCAGCGTTAAACGCATCAATAATGATTGCGGCATCGTCTAATAAGACAGAGCACTGGGCCTCTTCATCTGTGGTCAGGGTTCTTAATATTCTGCTTTCAACATCTGCAACCGTTGCGTATGCCATAGCCTCAAACCTTTTTCTTCCTTACAACACGTTTCACGGCCTTTTCGAGTTCTGTGGGTTCCTTTTTCGGCTCTTCTTTTCTCTCCACCTCTTTGATGGTAGAGGGCAGGGCAGTACGATGGCCCATACCTTCATATTCATCAAGCCTTGACTCATCCACATACATCTCTGAGCCCGTCCACTTGTTTATCATCTTTATGTATCCCATAATCTCTCCTACTTGTATTTGGTCAGCTGTGTTATATGTCCACACCTGACTCTTGTATCTGCTATGAGTTTATATCGCACCCCCGCCATCATACAGAAGAACAAGTCCTCACTCAGATAGGTATCATTCTCGTAGGAAACAAAGTCAAACCACGGATACTCAAGATTTTTGAAAACCTCTGTCTTTATCAGGGCACACCCAAACCCGCTGCCCTTGACCGTGATCTTGTCTGACTCCAGTTCATCCAGTTCTGCGTATGTATAACGGTTCTTAAAGTCAAAAGTACCCTCTTTGAATAGCTCTGTTTCCCCTGTGGTGCTTTTCCTAGGATAAATCCCAAAACAAACATCAACAGGGGAATCGAGCATATTCGATATGGTATCGGGGGGAACGATGACATCACTATCGACCATCAATACATACTCAAAGCCCCCATTGAGTGCTTTCCGGGCAATGTCATTTCTTGCTTTTGCACAATCGTATCCTTTTACGAAATCAAATGAGAGGTTATTGCCCTTCAAGTTGTAAATCGCCCGGAAACACTCGGGAGCTATGTTTTCAAATGTCGGGGTTGCTATGAGAACACTCATACTCAGCCGGTCTGCCCGGTCTGCCCGCTTACGGTTGCGGTCAGCTTGTTGAATACAGTGGTATCAGCCCTGAAACCAACCTCAATCTCTGCCCTAACAGCAAACATATTCTGCTGGAAGAGGTTGATGGTCTGGCTGTTAGAATCAACAAGAGTAGCGTCAGATGAATAGTCAATCTTGACACCTTCGACGGTTCCGTAAAGAGCCTGAGACCAGTCACCAACAAATCCAACGGTTGCGGGTGTGCCTGCCTTAAATGCTCCCTTGCTTGTATAGGTTCTTGCACCCAGTACCATAGGGATGGCACCCTCAGCCACGTTATTGATGAACAGGGGCCTCTTGTTCTGATCGGTTGCAGAAAGAAGGACAGCCTTGCCCTGAGGGGCGAGTACTACGCCATTCATTGAGCCGCCGTGTACTGCTATATCAGAGTCAGCAGCTACGAGGCCTGCATAGGCATCAGACTGTAAGCTCTGAGCGGTTACAGCTGAGAAAGTATCAAAGTTCGATCCCGGTGCACTGCCATTGAAAACAGTGGCATCAAACTTAGCTGCGAGAGCTCTGGGCAGTCTCTCAACGATAGCATCATAAAGAGATGCGACATCACGCCTGAACTCATTAGAGAAAGGCACGATAACAGCGAGCTTGTAAGCCTGCATCACCTTCGTTGCAAGGCCAGGATCAGATACGGGCTTTGCAGCGGTCTCACCAACCCAAGATGCTACAGGGTCAGAGGTGATAACATTGATTGCTGTTCCTCTTCCGGGAAGGGCGATCTGGCGTGCAAGTCTCATCACAGCGGATTCTTCCTGAGTCTTCTGAAGAATTTCCTGTGATACATCAACGGGTAAATCGATATTAGTTCTGTTGGTAGGTACTCCACTTGACATTTCTTTTTCCTCCTGAAATCATCCAAATGCTGAATTTGCCCACG